>NZ_JBKOQN010000049.1:0-42135 GCF_046764895.1 Nocardia sp. CWNU-33
GCTCAAAGACCGCGACCTCGGCCGCGTTCCCGCTGCCGGAACAACAGAAGAATGAACCATCAACCCACCGGCCAGGGGGTCAGGATTCGGATTCCGGAAAGTGGTCATGATTCGCGTTCCGTTGACAGTCGGGTCTTGGTCGCGGCGGGGTTGCTCGCCGCGGTCAAGGCTGAGCGGGGGAAGCCCGCGGCCAAGCAACGGTTCCTCGAGTTGATCGAGTCGGGTTGGTCGACGGCGCAGGCGGCTGCCGAGGTCGGCGTGAATGTGCGCACTGCGCGAGATTGGCGTGACGGGGTGCGGAAAACTGCGCAGGGCGGGCGGATTCGCGCCGATGGCACCGTGGTGGAATATCGCGTCGGGAAGCACCATGCAGGTCCGGTGCCCGAGATCAGCAACGATGCGCCCATGGTGTTCAATGACCGGTTTCTGTCTCTGCCTGATCGATTGGCGATCGCCGACGGACTGACCGTTGGGCAGTCGGTCACCGAGATCGCTAGCCGAATCGGCAAGCACAAGTCCACGGTCTCGCGGGAAGTCCGGGCTCATCGCGTCGAAGGCCTCTATCTGCCTCATCAAGCCCATCAACGGGCCTGGATCGCTCGTGCGCGCCCCAAACAGTCCAAACTGGCGAGCAACCACGCTTTGCGAAAGGCCGTGGAAGCCACGGTTGGTCAACAAGCACTCTCCTGAACAGATCTCTCGCCGGCTGCGCAAGGATTTCCCCGACGACGAGAGCATTCAGCTCCCAGTAGTTCGCCTCCAACGCCAACCGACGCTTCGCTCCACGCCTACCAGCCACTCGCACACCCGTCTACTACCAGGAGTGTTGCGACAAGCTGTTGAACCCAAGCGGAAGAAAAGGGTCACGTTCGGGCCGGAGTTGACAGAACTCGTCAAGCAAGCGCGAGCCGACGGATGGTCGTCGGTGACAGGGGCCGTGCACAACATCCCGGATTGTGTGCGCGGCGAGCACCAGCCGCCACCGAGCCATAGCAGCGATCCGGGCGCACAGGAAACTGATGTGCGTGACGCTGACCGTCGACAGGCGCGCGAGTAAGCAGCGGTTGTGATTTCGCGGCACATAGCAGGTACGACGACCGTGCACATAGATGGCCCAGTGCACGCATCGGGTGCACTGGGCCATCTATGTGCACGCGTTGTGCACCCTGGGTACGCACGCCGTGCACACCGCCCCTTCTGCCCTCTATGAAATGAACGGCGGCCACCTGCCTTACCTCTCGAGTGCACACCGGTCCCGACCACTGGCGTGCACGCCGCGCACACTGCGGATTGGCGCTGGATAACAGGTGTAATCCGCCGCTGTCGCTCGACCTAGCCCCTGGTGGAACTAGTTTCAGACCGATCAGGGTCAACATTCTGGCCCGATCACGACCCAGGTCCGGCCTCCGCGCCCACCATTCCACCTCCATGTCGCCGCGATCGCTCTGGAGCTGGACACTCAGCGATACGGTCGTATCTCAGCTCGATCGCACGGAAGTCGACTACCGGATGTGCTGAGTTGCAGCAGGTCTCAGCTGCTGCGGCACGTCGTGCTCGATGCGCATGATGATGTTTGTGTGCCGACGCATGATGGATCGATGTCGTGCACGAACCGTGTGTCGGTGCCGAGCACCGCCGCCCACCTGGACCCGCAGATGCAGTTGCAGGCGTGGGACGATTCGACCGCGGTCACCTTCGACGGCGAACTCTGGGCCGAGCTGACCTCAGGGCTCATCCCCACGCGTGCGGGGAGCACATGGACATGCGCCGGACATCCGTCCGGGACGTGGGCTCATCCCCACGCGTGCGGGGAGCACGTCCAGTGCTGAGGGCCCGAGTAGAACTCTCGCAGGCTCATCCCACGCGTGCGGGGAGCACACTTCCTGAACAGGGCTTTGTCTGCACGCCGGCGCCACCAACCAGTGGGACCGCATTCTGGCCACCCCAACACCTGAACGCGCCAATCAGCCGCCGCCTCAGATCGGCGACTTCGACGCCGATGGCCGCGCACGAACCGCTGACTACCAGCAGCAGATCGATGAACTACAGGCCGAACAGCAGCGACGAGCCACACTCTCCTCCACCCAGCAAGCAGACGAACAGCGACTGCATCAACATTCAATTCCTCATGAGGACAGTGCAGTCGAGTTCATCGAGGATTCGATCACACGTCAGCCGGACACCGACGTAGGCCTGTGATTGGGCCTCATCCCCACGCGTGCGGGTAGCACTCGACCGGCGGCAGCAACTCGGGCGGGCTGTCGGGCTCATCCCCACGCGTGCGGGGAGCACTACTGCTTCGGCGGGTCACGCCAGCTCACGATGGGCTCATCCCCACGCGTGCGGGGAGCACTTCATCCTCGATCACCTTGAATATTTCCGGCGGGGCTCATCCCCCACGCGTGCGGGGAGCACTCGACCTTCAACCAGTGCTGCGGGTTGTCCGGGGGCTCATCCCCACGCGTGCGGGGAGCACTTGAACCGGCACATCACCGTGCGATGTCACACGGGCTCATCCCCACGCGTGCGGGGAGCACATGTCATCCTCCACGCTGAGGTCGACGGAGTTGGGCTCATCCCCACGCGTGCGGGGAGCACGCGAACACGCATGGCGTCGTCGACGGTGACGAGGGCTCATCCCCACGCGTGCGGGGAGCACAAGCCGGGGGTGGGCAAGACGACCTCGGCGTCGGGCTCATCCGGGGTTCCGGTAGTAATCGCGCGGAAAACAACGACAATGGCGTGACCTGCGGTTATATCCCCGTAATGGCTCGGGCTGCGGATGGGCTCGGTTGGTGCTTGGCTGGCTGCCGATGAGGTTGGTTGGTTGGTCGGTTGTGCTGGAGGTCGGGTTTCGTGGCGACGCGGGTGTTTGCGGACGAGGAGTTGGCGCGGCTGCGGGAGTTTCCCGATATCAGCCGTGAGGAGTTGTTCCGGTTCTTCACGCTCACCCCGGCTGATGTCGCGTTCCTCACGCCTGGGCGGGGGCGTGGCCCGGCGGAGCGGCTTGGTCTGTCGGTGGCGCTGTGTTCGTTGCCGTGGCTGGGGTTCGTGCCGGATCGGGTGGCTGATGCGCCGCCGGTGGCGGTGGCTCGGTTGGCGGATCAGTTGGATGTTGATGCGTCGATGATTCGTTCGTACGGCAAGCGGGCGCAGACGCGCACCGAGCATCTGCGGTTGGCGGCGCAGTATCTGGGGTGGCGGCCGGCGAGCGCGATGGAGCTGAAGGAGCTGGACGAGTTCCTGTTGGCGCGGGCGATGGAGCACGATTCGCCGACGCTGTTGTTCCGGCTGGGGTGTGAGTATCTGCTGTCGGGCAAGGTGATCCGGCCCAGCCCGGACACCGTTGTCCGCCGGGTCGTGCATGCCCGCGAGCAGGCGCAGCGCGAGACCTACGACCGGATTTCACATGAGCTGACTCCGCAGCGCTGCGCGGAGTTGGACGCTCTGCTGGTCGCTGATGTGTCGATCGGGATGTCGCGGCTGCGGTGGTTGTCGACCGGTCCGGTGGAGGCGTCGGCGGCCGCGGTGCGTAACGAGGTGGAGAAGCTGGGATTCCTGCGGGGCCTGGGCGCGGACACCCTGGACATGTCGGTGCTTCCAGCCGAGCGACGCCGGTTCCTGGCGACGCTGGGGCGGCGGCTGACCGTGCAGGCTCTGGAACGCCGTGACCCGGAGCGGCGGTATCCGATCCTGCTGACGGTGGTGGCTCAGTCGGCCGTCGATGTGCTCGATGAGGTGGTGGCGCTGTTCGATCAGGCGCTGTCGGCGAAGTTCAGTGCCGCCGAGAACCGGATGAAAGACGAACTCGCCGAGCGCGGCAAGACCGGAGAGGACCGGCAAGCGCTGTTGGATGATCTGCTGGCCATCGTCACCGATCTGCAGATCCCCGACGAGGACATCGGCGGGTTGATCCGAGGTCAGGGCATCGGGTGGGAGCGGCTGCGTGCCGCGATCGCCCAAGCCCGGCCGCGGCTGCCGCGCGATCACGGGCACCTGGCTGCCCTGGATGCGTCGTATACGTATCTGCGGCGGTTCACTCCGGCGGTGCTGTCGGCGGTGCGGTTCGCCGGCGGCACTTCGGCGACCGAACTGCTGATCGCGGTGGACATGCTGCGCGAGCTGAACGCGACCGGTCGCCGGAAGGTGTTCGACGACGCCCCGACAGGGTTCGTGCCAACCAAGTGGCGCGGATATTTGGATGAGGCCCGCAAGTCCGGCAATGCCGTTGCCTACCGCCACTTTTGGGAGCTGTGTGTGCTGGTCGGCCTGCGGGACGGGCTACGCACCGGGGACGTGTTCGTGCCTGGATCGCGCCGCTACGCCGACCCGGCCGCCTATCTGCTCACCCGCGAACAGTGGGAATCTCAGCGTGCTGAATTCTGCCGCCTGATCGACAAACCGGCTGATCCGGCTCGCGCGCTGGCCACGCTCACCGACGAGTGGCATGAGGCGGTCGGAGAACTGGAGAAGGTACTCGCCGATGGTGACGGGCCGGTGCGCCTGGATGAGGCCGGTGATCTGGTGATCTCGCCGCTATCGGCGGAGGACATCCCGACCGAGGCGATCACGCTCAAGGCCGAACTGACGGAGATGCTGCCGTTCGCACCGATCGTGTCGCTGCTGATCGAGCTGGACAAACGCACCGGCTACCTGGACTGCTTCACCCACGCCGGTGGCAAGCAAGCCCGCAGCCCGGAGTTGAAACGGAACCTGATCGCGGTCCTTTTGGCCTACTCCACCAACCTCGGCCTGACGAATATGGCCGAAGCGTCCGGTATCTCCTACGACATCCTGGCCTGGACGGCGGAGTGGTATGTGCGGGAGGAGACGCTGCGGGCGGCGAATCTGGCGATCATCGGCTACCACCAGCGGCTACCCCTGACCAGCGCTTTCGGTTCGGGCATGCTGTCGTCGTCGGACGGGCAACGGTTCCCTACGCGCGGCAAGTCCACGACCGCTCGCGTGGCCAATCAATGGTTCGCCGACGAGGGGCTGTCGACCTACACCCATGTCACCGATCAGCACACCACCTACGGCACCAAGGTGATCGTCACCACCCGCCGCGAAGCCCACTACGTGCTGGACGAAATCCTGGGCAACGCCACGGATCTGCCGATCACCGAACACGCCACCGACACTCATGGTGTGACGCTGGTGAACTTCGCGTTGTTCGATCTGCTCGGCATGCAGCTCTCACCCCGCATCCGGGACCTGGGGCGGATCACTCTCTACCGGCCGGGCCCGCGCGCCGAGGCCGAGGCCCGGTTCCCCTGCGCGGGGCCGCTTTTGACCCGCAAGCTGAATCTGGATCTGATCGCTGAGCACTACGACGACCTGCTGCGGCTGGCCGGGTCGTTGAAGTTCGGGCACGCGACCGCGTCGCTGCTGGTGGGCAAGCTGTCCGCGTCGACCCGTCAGAACGCTCTGGCCGCGGCGTTGAAGGAGTACGGGGCAATGCGACGGACAATCTACGCGGCCCGGTACCTGTCGGATCCGGACTATCGGCGCAAGATCTCCCGCCAACTCAACAAGGGCGAGTCGATCCACGCGCTCAAACGCGATCTCATCTACGCCCACGAGGGAGCGTTCCGGGCGCGTCACCTGGAAGCCCAGACCGAACAGGCGTGGTGCCTGACTCTGGCCACCAACGCGGTGATCGCGTGGACCACGGAGTACTACGGGCTCGCGGTCGAGCAGATGCGGCGATCGGGGCGCCGAATCGACAGCGAGGTGCTCGCCCACATCTCCCCGGCGCACAGCGAGAACATCAACTTCTTCGGCGCCATCGAAGTCGATATCGACGCCGAACTCGCCGCACTCGGCCCAACCGGATACCGGCCGCTACGGGTCCGCGACACGCTGTTCTGACCTCGCTCACCTGCGGCTGCCAGTCCCTCGTGGACACCTGGGTGAGGGCCTGTTCGGTGGGCTTTCGGCAGCGCGGTGGAGAGGTCTTAGTGTCGTTGCTTGTGACTGAACTTTCCTCGCACGTTCGTGTGACAGCAGATGCCTACGATGCCGTTGCCGTTCTCTATGCCGAACTTTTCCTCGATGCGCTCGACGGCGCTCCGCTGGATCGCGCGATACTCGCCGCGTTCGCCGAGCTGGTGCGGGCGACCGGTCCAGGCACGGTCGCCGAGCTCGGCTGTGGCCCTGGATATGTGACCGCGCACCTGGCAGAGCTGGGGCTGGACGTTTTCGGCGTCGACCTGTCACCAGTGATGATCGATATCGCCCGCGAAACATACCCCCGGCTGCGGTTCGAGGTCGGTTCCATGGACGCCCTGGACATGGCCGACGGAACGCTACAAGGAATCGTGTCCTGGTACTCGGTCATCCACACTCCACCACAGGACATGCCTTCGTACTTCGCCGAGTTCCGTCGGGTTCTCGCGCCCGGCGGCCACCTCCTGCTCGGCTTCTTCGAGTCGGAGAACGACCCGGTGACGGAGTTCGACCACAAAGTGACAGCAGCCTACCGATGGCCGATCGACGACCTCGCGGCGCTGGCCGGCGAAGCTGGATTCATCGAAGTCGGCCGGATGCTGCGCGAGCCGCGCGAGGGGGAACGGTTCCGTCAGGGACGTCTGCTGATGCGCCAAGGCACGCAAGTCGGGTGATCGCCCGCCGATAAAAGGCTGTCGAACTGGCGCGCGAGACATTTGCGCGCGCCTGATTGCGCTGAGCCGGTGTGGGTCGAAAACGAACGTTTCCGACCCACACCAACCCTCACCCGCAGCGACCAACGATGTGAATGTTCGAAGTCATGCTCACCGCTGAACTGCGGTTTCGGTGTGTCAGTGAATGGGGCTTCGATCATCGGCGTGTCTTGAACTCGTGTGCATTACCGTGCTTTTCGCTTGTACTCGTGTTCACGGCGGTGTGGATCGGATTCCGGGATGGCCGATGATTCGGTGGCGGAGCGTGGTGTGCTCACTGCGGACGGGACTCGTTGGCAGCTGGCGGTGCGTCGGGCGGAGGTGATCGGCCGTCTCGCTGTGCTGGACCGGGTGAGTGTCGTGGCGGCCGATCAGGCTGCCGCCGAGTTGGGCGTGACGCGGCGGCGGGTGTACACGCTGGTGCAGCGTTGCCGGGCCGGGGATGGTCTGGTCTCGGATCTATTGCCGGGCAAGTCGAGTGGTGGCCGGGGTGGTGAGCGGTTGCCTGCCGAGGTGGAGACGATCGTTCGGACGGTGTTGCGGACACGGTATCTGACCAGGCAGCGGCGCACGGTGGCGTCGGTGTGCCGCGAGATAGACCGAGAGTGCAAGGCTCGGGGATTGCGGCCCCCGTCGCGGGCCGCGGTGGTGCGGCGTATCACCAAGCTCGATCCGGTGAAGGTTACGACCGCGAGGGAAGGCCGGGACGCCGCGCGGGTGCGGCAGTCGGCCGGCGGGGTACCGCCACCGGTGGCCGGGTTGTTGGAGCGGGTGCAGATAGACCACACCCCAGCGGATGTGATCGTGGTCGACGAACACCACCGGCGACCGATCGGCCGACCATACGTCACGGCCGCGGTCGATGAGGCCACCCGCTGCGTGCCCGGGTTCGTGGTCACCCTGGAAGCGCCCTCGGCGACCTCGGTCGGGCTGTGCTTGGCGCACATGACCATTGATAAACGCGCCTGGCTGGAACGGCTGGATGTGCAGGCGGTGTGGCCGATGAGCGGCAAACCCCTTGAGTTGTATGTGGACAACGCCTCGGAGTTCAAGAGCGAAGCGTTGCGGCGCGGCTGCGAGCAGCACGGCATCCGCATCGACTACCGGCTGCCGGGACAACCGCATTTCGGCGGTGTAGTGGAACGGCTGATCGGCACCATGATGGGGATGCTGCACGAACTTCCGGGCACGACGTTCTCCAATCCGCGTGAGCGCGGGGACTACGACAGCACCGCGAAAGCCGTTCTGACACTGCGGGAATTGCATCGCTGGCTCGCGCTGGCGGTGGCCTGCTATCACGGTGAACCACACAACGGTTTGGGCGGGCGGACTCCGGCGGGGGTGTGGACCGAACGGGTCGGGGAGTCGGGGCCGCCGAAGACGGTGACCAACGAGACGGCGTTCCTGGTCGATTTCCTGCCGGTGATCCGGCGGTCGTTGACCCGCACCGGTTTTCAGGTCGATCACGTGCAGTACTACTGCGATGCGCTCAAGCCGTGGATCGCGCGCCGGGAACGCCTGGACCGGTTCGTGCTGCGCCGCGACCCCCGCGATATCTCCCGGATCTGGGCACTTGATCCCACGTCCGGCGAATATCTCGAGGTGCCGTACCGGACGTGGTCACGCCCGGCGATCAGCGTGTGGGAGCACACCGCGGCCGTGGCCCGGTTGCGGGAACGGGGCCGCGCCGAGGTCGACGAGAACGCACTGTTCGCGATGGTCGATCAGATGCGCCGGATCACCGACGACGCCGCCGCGGCCAGCCGCAAGGCCCGCCGCACCGTCGAACGCCGTCGAGCGAACACGCCCCGCACCCACACCACGGCCGCGGTCGCGGTACCTGCGCCGCCCAGCTGCGAACCCGGTCAGGCCACTGCGGCGCCGTTCGAGGTGATCGAGCAGTGGTGATCGGTGAACCGGTTGATCTGTCACATCTGCATCCGTCCGCGCAGCGGATCGCGATGCTCCCGGCCGCCGAGCGGGTGCGGTATGTGCGGGCAGACCGGTGGATCGGCTACACCCGCGCCACCGAAGCCCTCAACCAGCTGGAAACGCTGCTGGGGATGCCGGACAAGCAGCGGATGCCGAACCTGCTGCTGATCGGGCCGACCAACAACGGCAAGTCGATGATCATCGAGAAGTTCCGCCGCACCCATCCCGTCGTCTCGCACCTCGACCGGGAGGAAATCCCGGTCCTGGCGGTGCAGATGCCTTCCGAGCCCGCGGTGGGCCGCTTCTACCTCGCGCTGCTCGCCGCGTTGGGGGCACCGCTGCGGCGCGCACCCCGGATCGGTGAACTCGAACAGCTCGTGCTGCGACTGTTGAAGGCGACCGGTGTGCGCACGCTGGTGATCGATGAGCTGCACAACATCCTCGGCGGCCGGGGCGACACCCGCCGCGAGTTCCTGAACCTGCTGCGGTTCCTCGGCAACGAGCTGCGGATCCCGCTGGTCGGGGT
This sequence comes from Nocardia sp. CWNU-33, assembly GCF_046764895.1. Taxonomy (NCBI): domain Bacteria; kingdom Bacillati; phylum Actinomycetota; class Actinomycetes; order Mycobacteriales; family Nocardiaceae; genus Nocardia; species Nocardia sp. CWNU-33. The sequence continues at coordinate 9,121 of NZ_JBKOQN010000049.1, forward strand.
CGGCACCCGCGACGCCTACCTGGCAATCCGGTCGGACTCCCAGCTGGAGAACCGGTTCGCGCCGTTCACGTTGCCGCGCTGGGAGCCAGGCCAGCAGGCGTGCGCGCTGTTGGCCAGCTTCGCCGCCTCGTTCCCGCTACGGCGACCTTCGCCGATCGCGACCGAGGACATGGCGGCCTACCTGCTCACCCGTAGCGAGGGCACCATCGGCGAACTCACCGCGCTGCTCACCGACGCGGCGATCGCGGCGATCGAATCCGGTGAGGAAGCGATCAACGAACGCACCCTGTTGCTCGCCCCGTACGAGGGGCCGACCGAGCGACGCCGGATGTTCGAACGCGAACTCGCGTGAGGTCGTCGCCGCGCCGTTGGCCGCTGCACCCGACCCCGGGTGAACTGGAGTCGATGTCGTCGTGGCTGGTGCGGATCGCCCGCCTCTACGGGGCGCGCGTTGCCGACCTGCTCGGCCCGAATCTCGGTGCGATCGCCCAGCATTCCCATGTTCTCGACGAGGATCCACCGCCGGAGATCTTCACCGTGCTGTCCGAGCGGACCGGGGTCGGTGTGGCGCAGCTGCGCGCGATGACACTGTCCGGGTGGGTGCCGTGGCTGTTCGACGCCTATCCCGCCACCCAACGCGACGCCGATGAGATGTTCTACACCTACGTCCGGCAGGACTCGGTGCTGCTCGCTCTGGGCGAGGCCACCCAATTCCAGGTCGCCCGCCACCGCCACTGGCGGGGCCCGTGGATCCCGGCGGAACCGACCACCCGGACCTGCCCGCTGTGCGCGGCCGAGTTCGACCCGCGGCGGGCACTGTACTGGGATCTGCCGCTCACCATCGGTTGCCTCGAACATCGGTGCCGCCTCGAAACCGGCGGGCAGATCCTGGCCGCCGTCATGAAAGACGAACAACCCCAACCGGTTCCAATCACCGGACCACTGGCGGTGTTGGAGGGCTACACCCACCAAGCGCTGATCGGCGGGCAAGTGGAACTGCCGGGCCGCACCGTGCACGCCGGGATATGGTTCCGGCTGCTGCGCTGCCTACTCGACGAACTCAGCCTCGCGCTCACCACACTGCGCCCGCTGCACGCCCGCCACACCCTCGAACAGATCTGGGCCGCCGCTGGGGAGCGCGAGCGTGCCGGGATCACCGTCTGGGCGCCATATGAGAACCTGCCCTGGAACATCCAGGAAAAGCTGCTCAACGCTGCCGCGGTCGCGATCGCACTGGCCGTGCAACGGCGCATCATCCCGCGTGGCAGCCTCGGCCCGGTGCTGACCGAACCAGCGCACGCCCCGGTCTACGACGGTGACGCCCCTCGCCCGCCGCAGCGCCGACAAGATCGGCTCCACCGGTCCGAGAACGCGCCGGACCTCATGACAGGGGTCAACGCCTGGATCAACGCCTGGATCAACGCGGCCCGCAGCGACCCCGAACCTGCCCGCGGCATGCTGCGTACGCTCACCGCGCTCGACCCCCACACCGATATCGCCGAACGGCGCCGGTTCCTCATCAGCGAAATCGGCATCCCGCCCGAATTCCTCACCCCACCGAACACTCCGACGAACCCAGGACGGCGGCCGCGCCCGCCCTACACCCGCCCCGTGATGCGAACGATCCTGGAAACCGAGGGATTCGACCGCGACGACGTAACCCGGGAAATCACCCTCTTCATCGGCGAACTGCGGCTGCTACACGGCATCACCGACACCCGCCGCTACCGGTTCAGCGGCGACGACCTCGAACAGTTACGTGCCCGGCTCAGCCTGTGACCGCCGGGACGGCTTCGGCCCGCAGGTAGCTGTAGACGGTTTCGCGGCTGATGCCGAATTCCTTGGCCAGCAGCGATTTCCTCTCACCGGCGGCGGCGCGGGCTCGCAGCTGGTCGGCCTGTTCGCTGGTGAGTGCGGGTTTGCGGCCGGTATAGGCGCCGCGGGTCTTTGCGGCGGCGATGCCCTCGCGCTGGCGTTCCAGGATCAGCGCCCGCTCGAACTCGGCGAAGGCACCCATCACCGACAGCAGCAGCGTCGCCATCGGCGAGTCCTCCCCGGTGAAGGTCAGCGACTCTTTGACGAACTCGACCCGCACCCCCTTGCCGGTCAGCAACCTGACGAGGTGGCGCAGATCGTCGAGGTTGCGGGCGAGCCGGTCCATCGAGTGCACGATCACCGTGTCGCCGTCGCGGACGAACGCGATCAGCTCGTCGAGTTTCGGCCGCGCGGTGTCCTTCCCCGACGCCTTGTCGACGAACGACCGTTCAACCTCGATCCCGTCGAGCTGCCGCACGGTGTTCTGATCGACCGTGCTGACCCTGATATAGCCGACCCGCATCGCTGCCGCCCTTCCGAACCCCCGAAATGTCAGGATGAACTCTAAGATCCCAACAGACACACGTCAAGAAATTTGGCAACCGACCCTATTCTGACGCTGTTCGCGCCGGTCGAGCGTGTGGTGCTGGGGTGTACCCCAGACGGACACTCACTGCTCTCGACCTCGCACCGCGGCGAGGCTGGCGCGTACCCGTTCGGTAAGCGGGTGAGCCGCATCCAGCACCCCCTCGCAATCGGTGAGCGTCTGCTCGTGCAGGTCGATCGCCTCGGCGAGCCGGCCCGCCGACCGGTAGGCGCAAGCGAGGTTGTGGTGGGTGTTCAGGGTAGAGGGGAGCGGCTGTACAAGTGGAACCTACGCATCGCTGGCGCTTGGTGCCGAAGCTGATGTTCTCGCTGTGCGCGAGACGTGGGCCAGCACGTCGTCATCATTGCGGCGTCCTTCGCGGCGCATCTGCTCGACCGCGAGCCCGTAATAAGCACGCCCGGGACTTCGGCACCGTCAACTTGTGGGCCAAACCCGCGGGAACAGCTCACTGTCGACTGGGCCGCCCGGCGTCAGGCGAGGGACCCGGATGTGGCCGGTCTGTTCCTTGTTGTTGAACATGCTGGCGGGGCCGGGGTTCCAGGTCACCCGATCACCGGTGTAGATGGTCGTGAGGGCGCGGCGGAACAGGCTCGTATGATTTCCGCCTGACCCGTGCACCACGCGGGGGTCGTGCAGCAGCACATCCCCGGGCGTGGATTCGCCAACGAGCCAGTCGTAGTCGTCGTAGTCGCGTTCGAAATCCGGTTGATATTCGGATACCGTTTTGTATCCACGAGGGTGGTAGATGATTCCCCAACGATGCGACCCCTTGAGATAGTGCACAGCGCCGCTGTCCTGGGTCACGGGATCCAGTGGTGTCCAGATGCGAAGTATCTGGCTGCCTTTCAACGGAAGATACGGCGCGTCCTGATGGTATGGGGCCGTTGCCGTCGCGTGCGGCTCCTTGGCGAAGATCTGGTCGTAGAAGAAGTTGAGACTTCGAGCCTGCGGCATCACCTGGCAAGCCAAATCGACGAGCGGGCCGTGCAGCGCCCAGTCTTTGAAGACATCGTCGAGCAGCCAGGGAAACGATTGTCCGAAGAACCGCGGTTCGCTGGCTGGCGAATATGTTTGCGACGACGAATCCGACCGCTCCATCAATCGAATCACCCCGGCTCGGATGTAGTCGATCCATTCTAGTGGAATAATGCCGCGCACCACGGCGGCACCGTCCCGTTTGAACACTTCCCGTTCGTCGTCGGTTATCGGACGAATGAGTCCGACGTCGGGGCGTGGTGCGTCGATCGAGAAATCTGGTGACGTCATTCTTCGAGGTCGTCGCCGGAACTCCGGTTTTCGAGCGAAAGCCGGGACAGCCATTTGGCTTTCGCCTGATCACTGCTCCGCCATGCTTTTGCCTGTTCCGCCAGCCACTCGAAATTGTCCGCGAAACAGGCGGTGTCGCAGACCCTGCCTTTCTGGCGTTCCCCGTCGACCAGCGGCCCGAGGTACCGCCAGTACCACTCGATCGGCCAACGCTCGTACACCAGACCACCGTTTAGGACATTGTTGCGCACCAGAACGCCGACTGTTTCGAAGAAGGACGCGACCGACGTCCATCCGTCGTAACCATCCGATATTCGCGGATGGCGCGCGCTTAGCGCAGCATAGTCGACCCGGGACGGGTCGATGTCTTCCTTGAAATTGTCGAGGTACCAGAGAAACCCTTTTCGAATCGGGCCTGTTTGATACATTGCGTATAATTGCACAAGCAGTTGTGCGTCCTCGAAGGTCGGCCTGTCGAAACCTGTAGTTTCTGCGGTCATTTACGCCCTCTCATTGGCTGATCCGACGAATTTTGATATCCCGGTTGCCGGGCCAATTTCGTAAACGGTTCGGCACGGCGACAGGCTTTTGCGAGCTGGTCAATTTCGACGCCATCGAACGGTGTGGAGTCTGCCAATCGTACCCCAAGAGTGGAAGTAGGCAGAGGACTTCGGGCATCCGTGTAGTCGACTTCGAACATCGACAATGAAGCAGATCTAGGTAAGGGCGTGGATGCCCTGGGGGTCAATGATCTCGGGTGATCACGTATTCAGGCATGGACATCAGAAAAATACGATCGTCCGATTCCGACGTACCATCGAGGGCCGCATCGATTTCGCTTCGTGCCGCGCCCGCGAGCTCGCGGGCGCACCGCTCGGCATGAGTAAGACTGCCAGCCTTGAGCATGCTCTCCAGCACCCATCGCACCTGCCGATCCGTGCGCTGATCACGGCGCAGCCCCAGAAACGTGCGTAGACGCGTCGCGTCGGGTTCGTCGAGAGTTTGCAGCAGATGGATCACCATGAGGGTTCGCTTTCCCTCCCACAGGTCCCCGAGGATTTCCTTGCCGTAGACGTCGTAGTCGCCGGTCAGGTTGAGCAGGTCGTCCCGAATCTGAAACGCGGCGCCGAGATACCACGCGAACCGGTCGAGGTTGCTGCCGTAAGGCGTTGGTCGTCCGGCGATCAACGCCCCCATTCGGCACGGGTAGATACACGTGTACCAGCTGGTCTTCTTCAGACACATACGGTAGTAGTCCTCGTCGCTGAGATCGCAAACGTTGTCGCGGATCCACCCGAGTTCGAGGGCTTGTCCCTCCAAAGAATGGCGGATCATGGATTGGGTCTCGGTGGCTATCTCCCACGCCAGGCGGCTGCCGAGAACCTCACGATTTGCCATGATGCGCTGCAGCCCAAGCAGGTTTGTTGCCGCGCCGACATTCAGGGCAATCGCGACACCATGCAGGGTGTGCAGAGTAGGCAAGCCACGGCGCTGATCGCTGTTGTCCTGAATGTCGTCATGGATCAGGAAGGCGTTATGAAACAGTTCGGCAGCGACGGCGGAGTTGAGAGCCCGGCGAATGTCACCCCCGAAAGCTCCGCAGGTCGCAAGGCACAGCGCGGGGCGTAGGCTCTTCGCGCTCCGCCCGGGATAGTCGGCGAGCAAAGCATAGAGATACGCGGGGTCTTGTCGGGGCAAGTCTCGCAGGAGGGTCTCTCGCGACAACGTGGCGTAGCGTGCGAGTGACTCTTCAACGACTGCGCGGCACTCGTTCACTTATGTCCGGTGTCCTGATCCTCGCCTGTCCCGGGGGCGGGTGTAGTCGAGTTGACTCGCTGACTGAGGTTCTCGGCACTCTTGGCGAGAAAGTTGATCAGGGACGGTGCCCTGTCCACCAAATCCATGAAGGCGTCGAAGGCATCTTGGGCGTCACGGGAAAACCGGTGCGCGAGATCCTTGTTCCCGTCAGCACTCTGATCGGCGAGACGATCCGAGAACGCAGTAATGGTTTGGTGAGCGGTCTCCCGAAAGCGGCCGGTAACTGCCGTGAAGTCTTCGTCACGGACCCGATGGTCGTCGAAGAGTTGTCGTTGAAGGGTGCGTGCTCCGGCCAGGCTGGAAGATAGTTCGCGCTCAAAGACATCCGCCGCACCGCGGACGGCGTTGGCGACATCTGAACTTAGTTCATGTATTCGTCGATCGTCAGCCTCGTCGGAGGAGTCGTGTTTCCCGGCGGTCTTGGTCATCTTGGCCACGCCCCTGGGGTCGTTGGTGGTCCAACCGTTCCATCAATGCTAGACCGACCGCGGGCCAGCTCATGGACCTACGGTGAGCGTGTTGTTCGCAGTCGTCTGCGCGCTACACCACAGGTTTCGCGGCAGTCATGATCAGCGTGAGCGCCAGCGTTCTCGCCCTGCTATCAGCCTCGGCTGCCGCAGTCTGCTCAGCCCTGGGCTGCCCTCGCCGAGCCCAGGTGCGATCCGGTTCGAGTTCCAGCTAGCGGGCGACTCCCCCCGGTGCTGAGACCGCTCAGGCCAGGCCCTGAGCGGCGCGGTGTCGAGTTCGTGCAGGCTTACCGAGCTGGATGACCGCAGTGTAGGTGGCGCAGCGCCCACACCTGCGGCGGCAGGCGCATGCCGCCCTACAGATCAGCTTGGGTGCAGATGACTTCGGACATGCGTGCAGACGACTTCGAACATCGACAAACGAATCTGCAGGTCAGCGAAACCCGTTAGCGGGTCATAACTCGTGTGCGGAATCTACGGGACGAAAACCCGGCATGTCACCCCTTTATGGGACAGTTCCGGGCATGGCACGGTTCGGATACGCGCGGGTCTCCACACGTGGGCAGAAAGACGACTCCCAGACTGACGCCCTCACCGCCGCCGGGTGCGAACGGATCTGGGTGGACAAGGCCTCCGGCAAACTCGCCCGCCGCCCGGAATGGGACAAATGCTTCGAGCACCTACGCCGCGGCGACGAACTGGTCATCACCCGGCTCTCCCGGCCGTTCCGGTCGCTGCGGCACATGACCGAACTCGCCGCCGCGCTCGACGAACGCGGCATCGACCTCATCGTGCTCAAACAAGGCATCGACACCACCACCCCCGCCGGACGATTCCTGTTCCACGTCATCGCCGCCATGGACGAGATGACCGCCGACCTCATCAGCGAAGGCACCCTCGAAGGCCTGGAATCCGCACGAGCCCGCGGCCGGATCGGTGGCCGGCCACCCGCCCTGACCGCACTGCAGGCGCTCAAGGCTCGCGAGATGTACGACGAACTCGACCACCACGGCAAACGCAAATACACCGTCTCCCAGATCGCCGACACCTTCAGCGTCTCCCGCAAAACCATCTACCGCCACCTCACCACAACCTGAACCCCGCACCCGCCCTCAACCAGCAACTACGGCAAATCCGCCCGATCTTCCGCGAAAGCCAGTCGACGACCCCTGCAAGTTGGCGTCCCTAGACGAGAACGGCGCGGCGGAACCGAAGTGTGGTTCTGAACACAGCCAACTCACCGAAATAACCGCTGGTCAAGCCATTGTCGTTGTTTTCCGCGCGATTACTACCGGAACCCCCATCCCCACGCGTGCGGGGAGCACAGCAGGCGCGGTCAGGTACCGGGAAATCCGGTGGGCTCATCCCCACGCGTGCGGGGAGCACCTGAGTCCCACCCGGCCCGCGCGAGTCATACCGGGCTCATCCCCACGCGGCGGGGAGCACGTCACGATCTTCATTTCTGTTGCCCCCTTCGGGGCTCATCCCCACGCGTGCGGGGAGCACCATGTCGGACGCGTGGGTCTCGGTCGCGGTAGGGGCTCATCCCCACGCGTGCGGGGAGCACGCATGGTTTTTCCTTTCCTGATGAACGGGTGGGGGCTCATCCCCACGCGTGCGGGGAGCACACTTCCTGAACAGTGCTTTGTCTGATTGATCGCGCCTTTTTCATTCACTTTCTGGCGAGTGACCAAGGGGTCGACTGTGTACCTCCATCACCGGTTAGGCGCGAGTGTCAGCAAGCCGCAGCCATAGCCCTTGGCACGTCCGATGCCATGAGTCAGGGCTGAGCGGAGCCGCGCGGGGTCGGAGACAATCAGAACCCCTTCAAACGTGGCCGTCGACAGCGACACGCTGGCGGCGCCCCGACGAAACTGCAAGCTTTGACGACCGACAATCCTGACATCGTCCTCCACGAGATCAACTGGGCCACACGGGGCGAGCTCGAATCCGTTATCAGATGCTTTACGACGCAGCCAGTCCAGCTGCTCGTCAGCTTTCAATCCGCCGACAGCCCCGCGCTTTCTCGTTGACGCACCGGTCGGATTCATGGTGCGCCGGACGGGGTTTGCGGTCAGGCGGAAGTGCCAGCGTTGCCCGGTGACGAGGGTGTCGAGTAGTTCGCCGTATTTGCGGGTCGCCCATGCCGTGGTGGTCGGCCAGCCCGTTTGCTCGACGATATGGGTGAAGTCCGGTTCGGCGGGGCTGACGACGTAGAGGTGCATAGCGTTGTCGTGCTGGTCGATCCGCCACAGGACGCGGCCCTGGTTGTCGGGTTGTTCCAGTGTGCCGGGCGGGAAGGAACTCAGGACGGCTGCGTGGATCACCTGTGGTGAGGTGAGGAACTTACGGGTGCCGCGGCGGGCTGGGTTGAGGGGGACACGAGATAAATACATCAGGCACCTCCGAACGCGGCCAACGGATCATGGTTAGCGGCCTTACCCTGAGGGTTCAGTACCTGTGCGTGTTCGTTGAGGACTGTGCGCCAGCCGTATTCGCGGCGGACGGGATCGAAGCTCAACGGGACGTCTCGGACCTGCTCTTCGAGCACGTCGGGCATTTCGTCGGGCAGGCGGTCGCGGTAGATCGGCAGGCGAAGGAGCGCGGGTTGTCGTCGCTTGAACCATTCGGAGGCTTGCCAATTGCTGGTGTCGAGCAGAACATCCCGCAGGGAACCTTCGCGCAGATCGCCGAGCACGAGGGGTTCGGCTACCGGGCACGAGCGGCGGCCCAGATACAGCGGGAACTTGGGGCGTAGCAGTGCGTCTCGGATGCCTTCGAGCAGGCTCGGTTCACCTTGGATGCCCGCGATGAAGACGGCATCAGCGATGTAATACCGCTGGGACAGTGGGTATTTGGTGCGCTCATCGAGGCTCACCGCCACCTGGAAGTCACGAACCATCGTGCCCTGCTGATCGATACGAACACCAAAAGCCAACCCGACGAGTTCTTCTTCGATCGGATCGGTGCGGCGCCGCCCCTGCGCGGCAGCGATCAGCCCGAGAACCCCGCTCTTGGAGGGGTACTGCTGTGTGTCGCGCCGCGCGAATCTACTCGCCACACCCCACGATTGCAGTGGCGCAGCGAGTTTCAACAGCAGAACGCTCACGACTTCTCACCGAGCACGGCTTGTACGCGGGCAGCGACTGCGCCGATGGTGTCCCGGAACGGTGTCGGTTCGGCGAGTTCGGCGAGTTCGTTGATCCCGTCGCCGGCCGCGATGACGAAAGTCTGGGTGGATCCGTTTCCGTAGGCGTCTTCGATGGCCGTGTAGCGGGCGACCAGAGCCTTTGCCGCGGCGATCGCGCGCGCAGAACCCGCGGCGTTGACTGGCTCTTCGAACGCTGTCACCAGGTTCACCGGTTGATCGGTGCGCATGCTGATCAGCACCGCGTCGGGCAGGGTGCGGTTGGCGAAAGTGTTCTGCTTGCCGCTGGGCATGCTCTTGACGAAGGCGGTCAGAAAGGATTCGACCGCGGCGACGGTGGCGGTGTCCTCGCCCAGGTTTTCACGCAGCATTGCCACATTAACGGTGGCGTAGCGGTACAGAGTCGAGGAGTTGAACTCGACCAGGCCGATCATGCCCGCGCCCGCGTTGTCCTGGGGTGCGCGGTCGTCAACGGCGGTGAAGTAGTCGAACTCGTTGTTCACCGTGTGCACGCTGATCGCGTGTGCGACTTGTGCGGCGGCATCAATATTCAGATCTGTCGCATCGGCGACCATCCGGCCGAACAAAGCGACATCGATGCTGTTGGCGCCCTGTGCCGCCGCGCGCGCTGCCGCCTTGTCGATCGCGGACTCGGTGCGGGTCGACTCGATAGCCAGCGTCGCCAGCCGCTCGATTTGCGAGGCACTCAGGAACAGCAAGTACTTCGACTGCTCCGATTCCTCGGCCGCGGGCTCGCGCTTCTTGGCACGAGTGGGCTTCTCCAGCTCGATCCCCGCGGCCTTCAACGCCTGCCCGGCCAGCGCCTCGGGCTCGGTGACATCTGGTGCGAGATCTGTGATGCGTTGCGCGATCAACTCGACCACTCGTTTGGTTCGCACGCCAAGGGTCGCCGGATCCAGGAGTTCGCGGAACATCTGGCGAGTAGCGCGTTTCCATGATTGGCTCGACACCCGCGCACGCGGAACACCGCCGTAGACAGCGGATTTCGGGCTGCCGGTGTCGTCACGGTTGATATTGCTGGGCGGCACTGTCTGCAAGATGTGCACGTCTACGAACAGTCGGGTCACTGGTCTTCGCCTTTCGGGGTTTTGTGCTGCTTGCCGTTGGAATCTGTGGTCACCGGTGGTTTTTGGTGGTAGTCGCGGCCCCATTCCAGCAACACATTGGCGGCATAGGTGTGATCGTCGAGTCGGCGCAGGTCGCGTGCGAGTTTGGCGTAGTCGAGTGGGACCGAGTGCGCGCGAAACTGATTGATGAGTGCCCGTAGATAGGTCAGTCGGGCGTCATGTTGGGTTGCGGTTCCTAGTGCATGAAACCGGCGTCGGACGGCCTCGGCAGAGTTGGTTCGTTCGCCGAGTGTCCATACCGCCTTGCCGAAGGTCCTGCCCCGCAGGTGCATCGGTTCAGAGCGTGACTGCTGGTGCCAGGCGTGCAAGGTGATTGCGTCGTGGGCCGCCGCCTCCCACGAAGTCGGTGCACCATCGCGTTCGGCACGTGAGTAATCGCTGCGATCGATGAGCGCCTCAGGCAGGTCCCCCAAGGTCCACTCCCAGATGTCTGGGCGGCTGCCTGGCACGGCCCCGACACCGCGCCGCAGGCGGGCCATCGCAGCGACTGCTCCCGCTTCATCGCGAAGGTAGCGGGCCTGGAGTTCGACGACACGGCTACCAACGAACTTTTCCAGTTCAATATCTCTGTCCCGGTAGGTATTCACGCTGCGGACCCTCCTTCGTCGGCACTACGGGGATATGCGGCGGGAAGGAGTTCCTCCAACCGTCGACGGAACCAACGCGCAGCTTGACTGGAATCGATGTAATGACCACGTGCCTCGCGGCCGACCCACGCAGGTAGACCTGCCGAGGCGATCAGATCAGCTCCGAGCGGCTCGATCACGCTGCGAACAAGCCGCGCCCAGCCGGCGTCGTATTCGTCGTAATCTGGCGCGCCCGCGGGCTTCAATGCCGCGAGCCATCGTCGGTAGGGTTCGTCGAGAGCGAAGTAACCGCGTTCCTTCGCTCTGCCCCGCGCCCCGTCGGACTCTCCGCCGGCCGCGGTCGCGAGGTTCCCCGCCAAGGTCGCCAAGGCATACACCGCATTGTCGGCGACCTGCACCGCATTGACTGCGAGGGTGCGTAATTCCGGGTCGGCTGAGAGCAACGCGACCCGGAATCCGATCGCGTCGTCGAAGATATCGCCGACGACCGACTGGTTGTTGATGTATTGCATTCCGGTGGCGTGCAGCCGCACCGGATGTGTGGGGTCGAGTTCGTCCTCGACGACCAGATACGACAGCCACTCGATGACTCCCGGGGCGATCGCCCGACCCCCCGTTCCGGTCGGGTTCGCGACTTCACCGATCAGGGAGGCAAGCCCGCGCCACAGTGCACGTTCCGGTTCATGCGTCATGGGGTAGTGGCGGGCTTGGCCCGCCTTCTTCGTCTGCAGCTCGCTGAAACGCCACCCGGTCATCGGCTCGGAACGCTGCTGATTGAACGGTTCCAGCGCATCCCCGTTGCACAGCACGACCCCGGTCACGTGCGTGCCGTCATGCACGAGCCGAACTCGGCGGCTCTGCCAGGTGCACAGATCGACCGGGCCGGTCGGTGCCGCGCTCCCCCGCGCCGCCGCGCCGTCGGGTTCGCGCTCCCACGGCGGAAAGTCGTTGTCGGAGAAACGTTCCGCGTTCATATCGCGCAACACCAGGTTGAGCAGCAGCGTCTCCCGCAGCGTCGCACCCTCGAGGAAAACCCCACCCAAACACCCGGTCCAGGCCACACCGATCGGGTAGCCCTTCCCCTTTTTCACACGCGGGTCCCCGACCGCACCGGTCTTGATCCCGGACGGGTCGAACGCATGCACATGAACCAGCCATCGCGCCGCTTCGGCGAAGTCGATCCGGTCCACGCTCACTCCAGCACGTGTAGTGAAGTACTTCTCCCCGTTAGGAACATCGGCAATCAACTTGTCCAAGCCGCTCACCGCGTCCTTCTCCGACCGCAGGCCGGCGACCTGGAAGAAGGGTTTCTTCGGGTCGAACAGACCAAACCGATCGCCGTTATCGGTGAGATAGCGGTCTATCTCCTCGAGTGGCAGCGTCCTGTGCTTCTCGCCACTCACCGTCGTCTCGGTGCGCCACAAATCTCCCCAGATCTCCGCGGTGACACCAGTGCGGTCCTTGACGCTGCGGTGCAGGATCGCGAGCAGCAACCGCAGGATCGCCAACGACTGCGTCGGCACCTCTCCGGTCAACGCCGACAGCTCATGGGCGTATCGGAAGACCTCACGCAGCGACAACGTGCGCGGACGACCATCGCGGTCGTTAGCCCGGATCCACGGTTGCTCGAGCAAATCGAAACCTATTGACGGAGTGCTCATCTCTCGCTCTCAATTTGATTGATCAGCAGCCCGAACCGTTCGTCGTAGCGCAACCGGTAACCGGCCACGACTGCCGAGTTCTCCTCATCGAGCGCCAGGACAAGTTCTCCGGCAAGCCACGGTGATTGTTGCCAACCTGGGTAATACGTGGCTTCCAAGGCGTTGATCACTTTTTCCATACGCCCGTAGTTCGTCAACGATGCGGGCAGTCGAATGGTGCAGGCCGCCAGTGCTTTTGCGAAACCCGATTCGGGCGGTCCCTCGATCGGGATCAACCGGCCTCCATAGTCCGGCACCTCCGAGAGCGCGTACACCGCACCGCCGACCTGCCGGACCACGATCGCCTCGATGGTGTCCTCGGCGTCGCGGACCTGCGCCTGACCTCCCACACCCCTGACGTCATCCGGAACGCCGGCGGTCAGCCAGCCACACAGGGTCGACTCCTCCCCATACGGGCGGGGCAGCAGATATGTTCGTGCCCGCTCCTGCTGCTTGGTGGTAAACGTGCGCCACCTGTCCTCGGCCGTGTCCATCACGTCGGTCCATCCCCGCGGTGTCGCGAACGGCTCCGCGTACGCCTGCTCAACCAATGTCGGGACATCGTCGGGAACTGCTATCACAGCGCGGGGTTGCGTGTCGATCACGGCGGCGGCCCGCAGCAAGCGCGCGGATTCGTATACCGCTGCCGAACCCTTGTCCGGAATTGGTGCGGTACTTGACCAGTCGGCGCCACGAATGAGACAGCGCGCCGAGGTAACTCCGTCGGGGCGGTTGTCGCGGGCGTGCCGGTGAAGACGGCCGATGCGTTGCAGCATCAGGTCGATCGGGGCGAGATCGGTGATCAGCAGGTCCACATCGATATCCAGGGACTGCTCGATCACCTGCGTCCCGACGACCACGAACCCCCCGGTCGGCCGAGTCGCCTTCTCCGGCGGCCCCAGTAGTGTGCGCAACTGATTCTCCAACACGGTACGTTGCGACGCCACGAAGCGAGAATGCAGCAACAACAACTGATCCGCTGCCAAACCTTCATCATCGACAAGCGCACCGAAGACCGTCTGCGCCCGCGCGACCGTGTTGCACACGATCCCGACAACACCACCCGCCGCCACTGTCTTGCGCACCGTAGCAACCACTTCGGCGATGTCGTCGCTGATCTTTTCGATGTGAACCTCGATCGATCGGCCCGAAGCTGGCACCCCTATGGAAGTCCCCTCCAACGGCCAGACACTTATACTCGGGTAACCCTGCGGCGGCGCGACAAGGGCCTCGACCGCGCCCCCCAACCTGCCCCTCTGATACGCCTCGATCAACGAAACCCGTTGTGCCGGTGGCAGTGTAGCCGAGAGAAGTAGTACCGGAACATGGTAGGCGCCGAGCCATTCCAGACAGCGGCACAGGTAGGTCGACATGTAACTGTCAGCGGCATGCACCTCATCGATCACGACCACTTTGTTCGCCAACGCCAGGTGCCGGAGCATGACGTGGCGCGCTTTGAGCGCTCCCCGCAAGATCTGATCGATCGTGCCCACCACGATGTTCGCCAACGGGCCCTTTTTGCCGACGTACCAGGAGTGGGCGGTGACGCCGTCGTCATCACAATCGGCGCCGATCGAGGCGAACCCCTTGTGTTTGAGCTCCACGAAGCTCGGATTCAGTGCGGCCTTCCCATGGGCGAGGAACATGCTGCTCGGTGAATCGGTGAGCCGGTCGGCCCACTCACGCACTCGATCGAACATCGCGTTGGAGGTCGCCATCGTGGGCAGTGCCACGAACACCCCGCCGAATCCGAACCGGCGCGCGAGAATCTCGGCGGCCAGCAACGCCGCCTCCGTCTTACCCTCACCCATCGGCGCTTCGATGATCATCAGCCCCGGCTCGAGCACTCGCGCTGCGAGACTTACACATTCAGCCTGCAGAGGGCGAATGATCGCATGCTCGGGCAGATCGAACCGAGCCCGAAACAACCCCTCGTCGGGCACTGTCACCGAAGGGGTCCACGGGCCCGCGAGCCCCAGCTCATCCCATGCCACACCAGCCGCGGTGTCGGAGAGACGCGCGCTATCGAGGGGAAACAAGTCCTGGTTACTCGCGATCCAATCCGACACGATCACTGCCGCGGTCAACAACACCTGCACGGTCATCGATAGCGGAACATACCGCCATTCATCAAGGCGCTCCTCGGCACCGACGGAAACCGTGACATGCGTGAGCAATTCATCCCGGCACCGCGCCCACTCAGCATCAGTGCCGAGCAACACTCGCTGTCTCGGGGCATCATGTGACTCGGCCAGTGTCGGCGGTTTGCCGTGATGACTGCCCACAACGATCGAATATGTTTTCGCGACTTTCCTGCCCCACCCGCGCTCGATCAGGAACCGCTCCACCTCGACCTGGCCAGCCAACCCGTGCGGCAAAGCCTTCCGGTTTGCTGGAGCACTTCGCATGGTCAGACCCTTGTCGTGCATAACCTCCGCCAGTGACCCGACCTGACACGCGAACGCCGGAGTCAACTTCCCGATGTCATGAACACCCGCCAGCCAACGCAGCAACACTCGCCCATCCTCGACACCCCGAGGCAACTCCGCCGAGATCGCGCGTTTGGTACTGGCCGGCAACCAGCGATCCCACACATACCCTGCGACCGCTGCCGAATCCGCGAGATGCCGCACCAGCGACAAACTCCCCCCATCTCGGTCGGTCTTCGCCCACGCAGACAACGTCGAAGCTGAAAGCACAGCAAACCTTCACTGGATAGCGTGTCACATCAACAGAATCGCCCGCAGCGTACTGCTACCCACCGACAACGTCCTTGGTTCCGAAGATCCGCTGAACCTCGTCGGGTTCGAATGACGAAGCGCTGCAGTCGAAGCTATCTGCAGCGTAGACCTGTCGGAGCATGCCACCGATTGCCTACGGCCCATTGGAATCCTCCATTCCCAGGATCGTTGTGCTCGGTCATCGACACCAGTTCGCCATTGACGGAGTATGGGACGTCCGCACTCGATCGGTCACTGCAACGACCGGGATCCACAGCCCATCCCCGCGCGTGCGGGGAGCGCAGTTGCCGCCCAATCGATCCCATCTCGGCGAGGGGCTCATCCCCGCACATGCGGGGAGCGCGCCTCGATACCGATCACGTGATAGTTCGCGTTGGGCTCATCCCCGCGCGTGCGGGGAGCGCCGACGGTGGCGCAACGCCCCTGGTTTATCGCTGGGCTCATCCCCGCGCGTGCGGGGAGCACCCTTCCAAATAGGAGGTAATCATGGCGAATACGGGCTCATCCCCGCGCGTGCGGGGAGCGCATGCTACCGATCCGACACGGCTAGCCGTCAGGGGGCTCATCCCCGCGCGTGCGGGGAGCGCCGTCGACGCCATCTCGACCCGTCGCACAATCCGGGCTCATCCCCGCGCGTGCGGGGAGCGCCAGACCGCCATACCGAAAATGGAACGTCAGGTGGGCTCATCCCCGCGCGTGCGGGGAGCGCCGTCCGCACCGCAAAGAAGACATGCTCAGCAAGGGCTCATCCCCGCGCGTGCGGGGAGCGCGCCATGTCAAGTTCTCCCACCGACGCCGTCGTGGGCTCATCCCCGCGCGTGCGGGGAGCGCTCAATCCAGAGCCTAAGCCGGTACCAGGTTTTGGGCTCATCCCCGCGCGTGCGGGGAGCGCGCCGCGCCCGTTCGTCTGTTACTACAGGCAACGGGCTCATCCCCGCGCGTGCGGGGAGCGCGCGCGCAGCCCAACGGGTTTCGTCCAGGTCGCGGGCTCATCCCCGCGCGTGCGGGGAGCGCGCGATGAGGTCGGCCAGGGAGCGGTCGTTGTCGGGCTCATCCCCGCGCGTGCGGGGAGCGCATCGCCTTCCCGATGGCCTCCAACTGCTTGGTGGGCTCATCCCCGCGCGTGCGGGGAGCGCCGAGCCGGACTCAGCCAGCCGGAGCTAGCAGAGGGCTCATCCCCGCGCGTGCGGGGAGCGCGAGGTCGAACAGCGAAAGACCCTGCTCGTAGGCGGCTCATCCCCGCGCGTGCGGGGAGCGCGGTTGGTAGGCGGTGGGGTTGGCGTCGGGGTAGGGCTCATCCCCGCGCGTGCGGGGAGCGCATGGAAGCCGCGAACCACGTTGCCGCTGAGCAGGGCTCATCCCCGCGCGTGCGGGGAGCGTACTGCTTCGGAAGGTCCGCCCACTTCACGATGGGCTCATCCCCGCGCGTGCGGGGAGCGCGACACCTTGTCGGCGAACCCACATGCGATCAAGGGCTCATCCCCGCGCGTGCGGGGAGCGCAAGACCGTCACCCAGTGGCAGCACACGGTCAAGGGCTCATCCCCGCGCGTGCGGGGAGCGCGGAGTAGTTGCGTGCTGGTACGAGCACGCCTTCGGCTCATCCCCGCGCGTGCGGGGACCGCGAGGTCGACCACATGCACGGCCAGTGGTCGATGGGCTCATCCCCGCGCGTGCGGGGAGCGCACTTCCTGACCAGCGTACTTTCTGTTCAATCCTCCAATTTTCATTCACTTTTCGACATGCTTGGAACCCGATGGCGCAGAAACCATCTACGGCTGCACCGCTACTTCCCTCACATCGACGGATTCCGGGTTCGAGGACGCGCTAGCCGGACAGCTTACGGATACTGTCCGAGATCCGGTCGAGCTTCCTCGCGCGCCCCCGGCTAGCTTGTCGCTTCTTCGTGGGTGACCGGCATACCGGCCGCGCGTCACCGTGCATCGCCGCGACGCTGGCCGCCGCTGCGGGCGGCATCGATACGGTTGCCCCCGCCCACTGAGATCAACGCGCAGCGTCAGGCTTGCGGGCAAGGATGTAGTAGTGCGCGATCGACTCCCGTAGCTGTCCAGACGGCTCGCATTCGAGCAGCTGCGCTCGAAGGTCCTTCTCGAATTCTTCAGCGAGAGCAGGATCCTGGCGAATCCGGGCCGTGTACGAGGTCGACCACAAGAAACCGAGGAACTCGTCCACCGTCCAGGCGTGTGGTGTCGGAAACTGGTACTCGGTGACGTCGGCGAACCCTGCCTCGCACAAGATCTCCTCATGGGTTCGCCGCGCTGGGCCGCCGCCACCAGCGGTCGGTTCCGATGCACTGGGTGGGCGTCCTGGTTCGCCGGACCACCGGGCCACGACATCGACGGCGATCGTCTGCCACGGCTCGGTTCCACTCCAGGGCGTGCTGCTGCCAAGGATCGCTAGGCACCTACCAGGTGCCAGCCACTCGCGGGCGCGGTCGGCGACTAGCGGTCGGTCCAGGCGATGGAAGGCGTTACCGATCGTGACCAGTTGCGCCGGTTCGGTGACCGTCAGGTCCTCTGCCCTGCCGACGCTCCAGGCGATGTTGTCCGCACTGACCTCGACAGCCTTGGTGCGCCCGACCTCGATCATGTCCGATTCGAGGTCAACAGCTTGGACGTGTGTGAACCGTTCGTGCAGCGGTATCGCGATCTCTCCCGTGCCGCAGGCGAGGTCGACTAGAAGACCACCCTCGCCCGACCGGCTCAGTAGGTCCTCGAACAGGGGCTGAGGGTAGGCCGGGCGATACCGGCTGTAGTACTCCGCCGTCCCACGAAATAGATCCTCGCGGTAACCAGGCTGCACAGGCCAGCTCGGCGGAGTTGACGCAGACGACGAGGTCTCGGTCATGGCGTCATCATTCCTTACTCTCGCGATCCGATAAAACTTCCGATGCATGGGCTTGCCCAACGATCCCGGCCCTTCCCGTGCGGGCGGTTCCTGACATCAGGGAACAAGGTCGGGACGGTCGAATTGGCGCCGGTAGGCACTGAACCCCTCGCCGCAGACCCGCGAGCACACCTTGAGTTTCCCGCCGCCAATAGAGTCGGCGGTCCAGCTGCGTTCCACGGCGGTGAAGAAGCTGCTGGCCAGGATGTCGTCGAGGGGGTGTTGCGCGGCATCAAGGGTGGCGGGTCCTCCGGATGCGGTGAGCAGATCATGGACCTGTTGGTCGGTCACAGCTTGTGTGCCGTAGAGCTGGGGCAGGGTCGCTTGGACGTAGAGCCAGCAGCACGGATAGACGTGTCCGGTAGCGGCGAGGAAGATCGCACTCGAATCCAGGGCCTGACATTGGATGGTGCAGGTATCGAAGAACTCGTCGAAGTATTCGGCGCGGGCTTCGATGCTGCGTGCCCACAGCACGACCTCGTTGACCAGCCGCTCGTCAGCCGGTGGCCGCAATTCCCCGACTACCCTGCCGGTGCGGTCGTAGATCGGGGCGGCGTCGATACCGTCGCCAGGGCGCAGCTCCGGTGCAGGTTCATACAGCGGCCGCAGGAAGCGAGCGGTCTTCTTGACCTGGAACTCGTCGAACCCGAGTTCGGCTGCGTGGGCACGGGCAGCGTCGATCTCGTGTTCGTTGTGCGCGAAGGCGATGTAGTCCCACTGTGCGCGGCCACCGGCGTCGATGAATGCTTTGGCGTTGCGCAGGACTTTGTCGATGTCGACCTTGCGCCGGTACACCTCGTTGGTGGCCAGGCCGTCGATAGCGAAAATCGTGGCGATGTCAGGGATTTCGGCGAGCTGTGTCCACCACTGCGGGGTGCGCAAACCACCGTTGGAGTAGATCCGGATGCGGGCTGTGGGACTGGTGGCGTGGATGTGGCGGCAGATGTCGAGCAGTTCGGGGGCGATCGCGGGGTCGCCGTAGGCGCCGCAGATGTCGACGATCTCGAGCTGTGCCAGGACGTCGTCGGGTAGACACGTGCGGAATTTGTCCAGCGTCATGGAGGTCTCGACGAGTCCGGGTGCGGTGGAGCCGAACAGGTTTCGGGCGCACATGGGGCATTCGGCGTTGCAGCGTGTGGAGACCTCGAGGTGGAGTTGGCGTAGGTCGGAAACGGTGTACATGCTGTTCACCTCGGGTATCAGTGGTGGGCGGCGGTCGGTGCCGTTTTGGTGGCTTTGATGCCGGCGATGCAGTTGCAGGATTCGGCGGCGCAGGTGACGCCCGCGGTGGGCAGGCGCAGGTTGGCGTCGAAGATCGACCCGATACGCCTTCCTTCGCGGCACGACGCGGGCCAGATCTCGTCGAATCGGATGAACAGCGATTCGGCGCCGACGTTGCAGGTCCAGCCGGGCCAACTGTTGGAGCCGGTGTCGATGATCTGCGACGGGGTCAGGACCTGGTGGGTGCCGTCGATGTATTCGATGTCGAGATCGCCTTTCAGTAGGGCGACTTCGCGGGAGCCTGGCTGGTCGACTTCCCCGGCGAGTGCTTCGGTGAGCGCGGTGTGCTGGATGGGGCCGTAGTCGGCGGGGCGTGCCCAGCCGTCGAGGAACATGATCTTGCGGTGCACCGGCGCGTTGCCGTCGGCCTGGATGGTCGCGGCGAGGTCCATGGTGGTGTCGAAGGCGGCGGGGTCGATCACGATGTTCACATCGACGCTGGTCGTGGCGGCGATGGTGTCGACGACAGCGCGGAAGTGGTCGGGCTGGGCGCGCTCGTGGTGGTAGCTGAGCAGCACGTGGTCGAACGTCGGTGCGTGGGTCTTCCACCAGGTCAGGGGGCGTGTGCCGTTGGACAGGATCGCGACGTCGATTCCGTGGGCACGGAGGTCGGCGGCCATGCGTGGCAGGTGCGGCCACAGCGTGATTTCGCCGCCGCTGAGCAGGAAGGTGATGTCGTTGCCGCGGTAGTGCTCGGCGACGGTGGCGACGAATTGGTGCACGGAGTCGTAGTCGGGCCAGCGAACGCGGTTGTCGTGCAGGTAAATCGGGCAATAGTGGCAGGCGTAGTTGCAGACGCTGCTCATGATCCATTCGATGACGACACGATTGGTGTCGGTGTCAGCGACCGGGGTGATCCGGAGCGGGATGCGGGTCATGACCCTCCGTTCGGGCGGGTGGCGATGATCAGTTCGGTGGTGAGGTGTTCGGTGAGCACCGCTTCGCTGCCGAACCGATCCACCAGTGCGGCCCGCAAGTTGGATTCGAATGCGGCGCGGGCATTTTCGTCGCTGAATTGGGCGGGTGTGCTGTAGGAGAAGGAGAACTGGAGCCCGACAACAGAGTCGATGTCGCGGTGGATGTCCCAGTTCCAGGTCCGGGTGTCGATCTCGGAGAACGCCGAGGTGGCCAGGACTTCGGTGTGGGTGAGGCGGGGATGGACGTAGGTGGTGTCGCCGGCGCGGCGCTGCGGGCCGAGGTGGGCGGTGCGTACCTGCGTGACGATGTCGTCCCAGGGCGGTGGTGTGGCGGTGGCCGGTGCTCCCCCGCTGGCCAACACGACCGCGCCCCCGGCAGTGACACGGTGGTCGAGGACGGCGAGCAGGGCGGTTCGGTCGGTCCAGTGGAAGCTGGCGCCCATGGTGACCAGATCGAGTTCGGGCAGGTCGAGATTGTTGAGGCGGTAGGAGTCGCCGTCGCGCCGCAACAACCTGGTCCGACAGAAGGCTTTCTCCGAACGCCTGCGCGAACTGATGAACAAGTACACCAACCAGCAACTCACCTCCGCTCAGGTCATCTCCGCGCTGATCGAGCTGGCCCGGGAAGCGGCGAAAGAACGCGACCGCGGGGCGACCTTCAACCCACGCCTGGACGAAGACGAACTCGCCTTCTACGACGCCGTCCACGAAAACGAGTCCGCTGTCATCGAATTGGGCGACGATGTCCTCGGCGATATCGCCCGAGAACTGGTCGCCGTGATGAAGCGTGACGTGAAGACTGACTGGACCGTCCGCGACGACGTCCGCGCCAAACTCCGCTCAACCATCAAACGCCTACTCCGCAAGTACGGCTACCCGCCGGACAAGCAGCCCGCCGCCATTCGGCAGGTCATCGACCAAATGGAAGTACTAGCACCGAAGTACGTCGAGGACAAGCGCCTGGCGACGCCATGAGGACCGCAAGAGCGCGGCGGGTCAGCGGGCACTGATGACCTCAAGGCTGCGGACGACGATCAAGGCGCGACAACCACACCTGCAAGTACTGCTCCATCTCGCTCGCAGCCGAGCCTCACCTACTGCTCGAGGTTGACCACATCATGCCGGTGTCCAAAGGCGGATTGACCGCGCCCGACAACCCTCCAGACCCTGTGCTGGCGGTGCAACCGCAGCAAGTCGAACAAGGTCATCGCCAGCTGATCATTGACCGACGCGGCAAGCTATCGCGCACCGCTCGACAGAGTGCCTCGCTGCGATAGCGTTCGCCGCTCTCGGACAGCACGTCGGGGACACGTGAGTCACAAAAATCAGGTGCCCCCGACGGTCCAGTCACAATATGCCTAAAGGGGATTAGTCCGACCTGGAATAACCGAATCCCGCTTCAATCGTCAGCGTTCCCCACGAAAACCGCTGTTCAGCGCCGGTCCCATCCTTGTGGTGCCCTGCCGAGGGCACCAACCTGCGACAGCAATTGCCGCAGGTCAGCACGTTTTCCGGGTCAACACACTCCCACGCGAGGCCGCCGCTGGCCGCAAAACCCCAGGTGGGGTGTTGCAGGTTCGATTCCTGTGGTCACGAACCTGCAACCGGAGTTTCCTTGGTCAGCAGAACGCTCAAGACGGCCTCCCGGGAGCGCGCAGTCCAGCTTCTCGCTAGACGCGAGCTCGGCGGCACTGCTTCCGACAGTTCAGGCCGGACAGCGAGGACGCCGACTCCGGTGCCACCGAACGCGACAGCGTCAACACACTCGCCTCCGCGATCCTCAGCCCTGCCTCCGCAGCAGAGAGCCTGCCCGACGGTTGATGTGGTTCGGTTCGCTGCTGAAAGTATCGACAGCTCAGGGGTTCGGGCCTGCTGGTGGTCGCTCGGATCGTGGTGGGAGTGTGGGTCGGGGTTCTATTGTTGCGGCGGTGGGTATCTCGATTCGTTCGTAGCGGCACGCCCGGCGGGGGCTGGCCCTACGAAGGCGAGCCGTGGAGCGGACCGGCAAAGGCACTCGGTGAGTCAACCCGGGGGCCGCCGCCCTGGGTGGATCGGAGTGTGCATCCCGTCCAATCTGTCACACCTGGTCGATAGTCTCCGTTATGTCGTTGAGCCGCAATGGTCTTGGAGGGGGCGATGGTAGAACAGCGCGACGTAGGCAACGCCAAGCTCAACGTAGGCAACGCCAAGGAGGGCATCGGCAGGACCGTCGACGGTATCGGCAAGGCAGCGCGAACCGCTTCATCGCAGTTCGCCGGGCAGGTCGGCAACGCCAAGGACGCTGCCAGAGGCAGGGTCGAGAAGCTGACCGCGAAAGGGCCAGACCCCTACGAAGTGGCCGTGGCGGAATACAACGGCGTCTTCACGGTGATGGCCGACAGGGGCCTGTCTCTGTTGCGTCAGCGCGAACGTTCGACTGACCTGATCGAGCTGGTCGAGCAGTTGGTGAACAGCATCGCCAATACCCCGAAATCATTCGATACCGACTTCGACGAGATCGAGGTACATCGGAAACGGTTCCTGAACGCGGAGGATTTCGCTCAGAAAGAGCTGGAAGCGGCGCGGTTGTCGGCTGCCGGCGCCAGCGCCGGGTTCGCGGCGGGCACCGCGGTAGCGGGCCTGGCGCCGTCGGCGGCGATGTGGGTCGCCACCACCTTCGGGACAGCGTCGACCGGCACCGCGATCTCGACTCTTTCCGGGGCGGCAGCCAGTCAGGCAGCACTGGCGTGGCTCGGTGGCGGCGCGCTGGCCGCCGGTGGCGGCGGCACTGCGGCAGGCACTACACTGCTCGCGCTTGCCGGCCCGATCGGCTGGACAATCGCGGGCGCAACTCTACTCGCGTCGATCGCCCTGTTCGCGAAGAAGAAGTTCGAGAATCGAGAGGCGAAGCACGAAGCGCTGACTGCGATAAAGCACAACACCGCCCTTGTCAAAGGCATGGATGCTCAGATCGACGACCTTCTCCAGCGGACGAACTTGCTCCGCGAAGGGCTGGTAAAGAGTTACGGCGAAGCCTTGGTGCACTTCCGCGCCGATTTCCACGCGCTCGCCCCTGCCGAGCGGTCGACACTCGCTACGTTGGTGAATAACACGAAGTCGTGCGCGACCATGCTGAGCATGCGCATCGAACAGGCTGCCGATAGTGAGTGACGCTGCCGAGTTCGTCACGGGCACCCAGGAGCAGGCAGTTGCTTCCTGGGTGAGCTATCTCAACCAGTTCCGCATAGACAACCTTTTGAGCGCGTTCAGCCAGCAGGACGAGCACCTTCGGGACGCGCTCACCAGTGTCGATGAAGCCGTCAGGAAGATCGATCTCGAGGTGGTCGCCGCCAACCGCGGCGGACAGCATGGCATGCACGGCTTCATCGCCGAGATCGCCGAGGTCGGGATTGGCAACGCCCGAAAGCAGATCCTCGGCCACGAGGCCGTCTACCAGTGGGTCAACGACAACGGACCCGTCGATCTGATGCGCGGAAGTGTCGAGATCCAGCAGAAGTTCGTCGCAGCGGGTGGCCGCTTCTCGCTGGGCGCGATCGCCGAGCACTTCCAGAAGTATCCCGAATACGTGCGCAACGGTGGGAAATACCAGATCCCTCGTGATCATTTCGAGGTGATCCAGCGGCTACATGCCTTGTCGCCCGAGGAAGCGAGCAAGCTACTGTCACGCAGCGGCGATGGACCTTCCCTCAGAGACTGGCAGCGGGTCCAGGCGTTCTTCCAGAACAGGTCGGTCGGCTTCGAATCGCTTGAACCCTCGACGCTCGAGTACAACGAAGTGCAGCGCGATGTCTACGCCTCGACCATGGCGGCTGAAAAGGACTTGCTCCGCGCCACGGACCGGTCCCTGCGCGACGATGCCTACGAGCGCAGCCGGCCGACGCTGCGAGAAGGAGGCACGGCCGCACTCACGGCCGCCGCGACCGCGGGCGGGACCGCGTTCGTACTGGCCGTGGTCGCCAAGCGTCGGGAAGGCAAGCGGCTCAATGAGTTCAGCGGGCGCGACTGGATCGACCTCGCAGGCGAGACCGGCTCGGGTTTCGGCAGGGGTGGCGTCCGAGGACTGAGCATCTACGCGCTCACGAATTTCACCGCGACCTCTGCAGCCGTCGCCAGCTCGATCGTTACCACATCCTTGCGCATCGCAGAGCAAGCGAACAAGTTGCGCCGGGACCAGATCGACGAACTCGAGTTCATCGAGAACTCCGAGATCATCGCCTTGGAGGCCGCAGTACGCGCGCTGTCCTCTTTCGTCGGCCAGGCGACCATCCCCATCCCGGTTCTAGGCGCCGTCATCGGCACCACGGTCGGCACTGTGATGTACAAGGCCGTCGCAACGTCGTTGACGAAGCGAGAGGCGGCACTGATCGAGCACTACCTCGACGAGCAGCGCACGCTCGACGAACAACTCGCCGCGGAGTACCAGGCCATACTGGAAAAGCTGGACCAGAGCATGTCGAACTATCTCGGGCTGCTCGAACGAGCCTTCTCGCCCGACGTGCAGGTCGCGCTGGTCGGATCGGTCGAGCTAGCGGTGGAACTCGGCGTGGCTCCGGACGAGATCCTGGATTCCGACGAGAAGGTCGACGCCTACTTCCTCGACTAGCGAGAGCGAGGCCACAGCCGACGCAGCAACCTACCCCTTCAACTTGCGCTGCGGGCGGCGTGCACAACGGGGAGGCAAGGGCGCAGCAGCTCGGCCAGGGCGCTGCCATTGGCCGGGCGCACGTCGTTGGAATGGTTGGGTCTGCATTCGTAAATCGGGTTGGCACCGCCCAGGTCGACTGCCGTGTCCAGCGCGATCAACAGTGGCACGACCACCGTCCCTCGACGACAATCGACAGCTCCATCGCAGCCATGCGACATCCAGGGCGGTGGGTCAAGACGATTGCTATCGAATCCGCCGGTCCGGTCTCGGTGGACAAAGCTGCACGCCGACCGGCTCCCACCACGGCGGGCACGCCAGCCCGATCAGGACCAAATCCCGATCTTGGTCGAGGGCTACGTTGCGGGCGCGACGACATATGAGCTGGGCGACAGGTTCGGTATAGACCGGCGTACCGTCAGCGCGATCCTTCATCGACACAACATTCCGATGCGACGACGCGGCCTGTCCCCCGAACAAGTTGACGAGGCGATCGACCTGTACAGCCTCGGCTGGTCCCTCGCTCAAGTCGCCCGACACCTCGCCGTCGATCCGGTCACTGTGCTGAGCCGGCTGCGCGAACGCGGCGTCCGTACTCGCGACACCCACGGACGGACCCGGTCCTGACATTCCACAGAATCGCCAGCAGCCCGGCAACCGCCGCCTGTAATTACCTGTCGCAACAGCTCCGGACTCGTTCCATGCGCCACCCTCTTGATGCGCTTGCTATCAGCACTCGCTCGCGGCTGGTACTGGATAGGACGCCTACCGAAACTACAGTGGCAGTGTCGAATCCGTCGTCTATTGGGAGTGCCCCATGCCTCGCGATCTGAGTGACCTGACCGTCGGCGAGCGGTGGGCCTACCGGCAAAAGCAGACGGACCCGGTTACATGCGTCGAAGTAGTTCGCCTCGGCACCACCAAACCTGCGCGAGTACAGATCAAATTCGTCGATGACGCGTTTGAAGGCCGACAGGAATGGGTTCCACCAGCCCGGCTCAAGGTCCCGTGGGCTGGTGTGGATGCGTGGCAGCGTCGGCAAAGCCAATGGTCGGCGGTGTATTCCGCGTCGGATCTTTCCGAGATGGAGGAGGACGCGTGGCACATGGTGTTCGACAACCTGCGCGGTGTCTCTCTGGTCAAGGAACTCGACTACCACGCCTCCGGCGTCCTGAGCATCTCGAACCTCGACGTCCTCGTCACCGATCTCGAACTGGACCGCAACACCGTGATCGATGACGACTTGGCCTTCATCGACGAGGAAGGACGTTGGGTCCTTCCATGGCGGCTGTCCGAGACGATCATGCGTCGCATCGCGGAGAAGCACGCCGACATACTGCTAGCCGAGCTCGATGCTGACGAACAACGAGATCAACGGGAAAGTCGCTACGGGTACCAAAGCGGAAAGTACTGGATATCTCCCGAAATCTGCGCCGAAACACGCCAGAGATGGGTTCCTGTCCGTGAACTCGTCCGGCAGTGGTGCGGCGCCGAGGCCCGTGACCGACATGACGAACTCATCGCGCTGCGCGCCGAGGTGCTCCGCCTCGGCACGCTCATAGAGCGTGCGATCACCGCCCTCCGCCGTGCCAAAAGCGCCGACGCGGATGCCATTGAGAAGGAACTGGGTATCCCGCTAGAGACCCTCCAGCAAGCCCGGCAGCAGGAGACCCCTGGCTAGTCCCCGGCGTGTATTTCTGCATGTCCCGAGGTAGATAGGGTTGCAGGTCGTCGAGATTCGGTTCCTTCTCGGCAGGAGCCACCGCGCCTTGCACCATCGGGTCGATGCGGTCTGCATAGTCACGACACCACTTCAACCACGCGTCTGTCCCCGTGGCATCCTGGCCGGCCGTCGAGCTGTTCTCGCATGCGTCGCAGAACTCGCGAATCATCGCGGCCTTCTCCCAATCGCCGAGTTGGGCGTCCAGCGCCGCGATCCTCCGATCTTCTCGAAAGCGGCTGGTTGCGCGTTCCATGGCAGCTTCCCGTTGGCGTTCTTGCTCCTTCCTATCTCGTTCGGCAGCGGCTCGGCGCTCACGTTCCGCTGCGACCCGATCATCGATCTTCGCCAGCATCGCCGGAATCTTGTCTTCGATGGTCCAGCGCGTACGATCTGCCCACTTGTGGTTGCTCCAGCGCGAACTGAACAGTGAAACCACCAGCCGCCCATTGGGCACCATCCGGGATTCGGCCTGAACCCGTTGCCAGGCATACGTTTTCCGCCCCGACAACTCGCCTGGAGACGGCAGGACGTCACGTTTCTCGATCTCTTCGGCAACCGTCAGACGATACTCGAAACCCTCCACCTCGATCCGAATCCCGTTCTTAACACCCTCTGCCCACTGCACGACGCATCCGCGATTGGTGCATTCGGTTAGGAACACGTGGAGGAACCGCAACACACGCGAAACCAACGGCGCCGATACCTCAAACGCACCGTTCGGGTCCTTCAGGTCGACCAGCAAGGTATGCCACTCCTCGATGGTGTCCGGCACTTCGGCGGCAGGGGCCGGGCCGGCTGCCGCCGCGGTATTGAAGTGCACCCCCTTCACCAGCATGATCCGCAAATCGCCGCCATACATGCGTTGCTTCTCGAGACGATGCCCGTCCGGAACCATCTTGTGCCGCTTGGCGAAGTCCACGGTCCTCCGCCACCGCGCGACCTCCGATTCGTCAGGTTGGCGGATCACCAACTGCTCATTCACGATCAGCTCTTCGATCAGCTCACACGCGGCCATGCGTCGCTCTGCCGAGATGCGCGCCGTCGGAGCGCGCCGCCCCGTCCCGGATCCTTCGTCATCCGATGGGGCCTTCGCCGCGGTCGTCTTCGAAGCGGATGGCGGAGCACTCGACGCATCGCGCGTGGTCGTACGAGTTGTTCGCCGCCGTAAGGGCTTCTTCGCCCCATGACCGTCGGGGTATCGGCCGTACTCCAGGTAGTGCCGGCCAGCCTCGGTGATTTCGGCCCGCCAAATCCCCTGCTTCTTCGACACCGCGACCAACCCGCGCCATTCGAGCGCCTTCGCCGTCAATTTGTAAGCGCTGCCCGTCATTACGCCATCCGGACAACCGCTGTCCACCCACCGGAGAACCTCCAGTTGGATGGGATTGATCGGATCGGTACGGGCCGCCATGGAGTTCAACCTTCCATGCAGTCGACTATCAAAGGATTGTTTGACGCGGACCGACGAACGAGGGAATCGCCTCGATCGTCACACCTCACCCCGCTCACGCAGCTCGGCCGTGTACTTCTTCCTCGACGACACGACTCCATCCTTCACAGAAGATGAAGTCCCCGGACTCGCCGGGGGATTCAGTTGTCAGTGAGCCTGTCTGGCCATCCAGTCCCTGTGATTACCGCGCCATATAGCGAGCAACAGTGCGCCGTCTTCGGGAGCTCGCTTAGCAGGGCAGACGTCGAAGTGGGTGATCCTGCATTCGTCCGTCGGGTTGGCGCCGCCCAAGTTGACAGCTGTGCCGTCCCCAGCGACGCGCCAGCGCTTGCCTGGTGGAATCTTTGAAGTGGGGTAACCGCCGGGTTCAAGCAGCAGCCAGCGCCCATGCACCGTTCGATGCCAGGAGCATTCGGCCTCGCAATGCTTGCAGGCGCTTGGCGTGCCTTCTCGGATATCAGCGGCTGGGGCGACACGGAGTTGGTCAGCTGTTAGCTCGATATCGATCTTCTCAGGTTCACGGTCGGGGAAATTGACCGCCTCGCCCCAACATTTATCGCAGGCAACGGTCCGGAGAGGAACAGGTCGTTCCTGTGCTCCCTCGCTCGCCCCACAGACCATGCACGACAAGATGCTCACATCGGAGATGCTCTCACGATTGTGTTGTCAGCCACCGGCTTTCCTCTTAACGGACCTAACATCCAACCCGAGAGGACTCCCCTGCTGCAGCTCTGCGGCACGGCCGTGAACTGGTCGGGCGCCGGCACCGATCACTCCATCGTCCGGTACCGACGCTGTGACCGGACGGACGCCGAGCGCTCAATTCGTGGCGGCGAGGCGGCGCTGAGCCCGCCGACGACCTCGGCCCGCCCGGCTTTACGCAACCACGACATCCTCGGGCACCAACTCCGCGACAGCCGCATCGTTTTTGGCTTCAAGGCCCGTGTCCGCAAGCGCCTCGACGATCAGTTTCCGCGCAGCTTGAAACGTAGTGGCGGAGGATACGTCGACGCCAGCACCCAGATTCTCAGCTTCGGCGCCAAGCCCAGCCAACTCTGTGTGCATCTCATTTGTGTTGTCATACTTCGCGAATAAGACAAGGAACACGTACTTATCGAAATGTCGAGTTTCCCGACTGTCGCCCACCGCTGGACGGAGATGGGAACTGCAGGCAACCAGCTAGCGCCGACGGACGTCAAACCGAGTATTCACCGACGATTACCACTCGCTGCACACCACATCGCCCCTTAGCCCAGGGCGAAATCGGCTTCGACGAGCAATTGACCGGACTCGACGCACCCAGGTCCATGACCTCTTCCGCCCCTGCCGAACCAAGCCTTCCGCACCTCACATGACCGGATACCCAGACGAGGGACTCGATCCGAAACCCGAGGACGACAGGGTGATTGAAATCCCACCACCCGATAGCGACTAATCTCGATCAGCTCGGCGAAGCAGCGACCGGTACCGGGTGCACCGGATCGCCCGGCGACGGAACGGCAGGAACTCGCCGCGGTGGCGGGATCTCCGGCACATCGGCCCGCAGCAATGCTCTAGCGAGCGCACGTCCAGCGTCGGAAATGAAGCCGATCCGGCTTGCCCTCGACGGGCATGACACGGACGCACTCATATCCGGCTTTCTCGATCGATTTCAGACTGGCGGTGTTGTCGGCGGCGATCACACAGCCAAAAGTACGAACTCCACTCGCCGCAGGATGTTCGCTGATGGCCTGCTTGGATGCCGAGGCGTATCCGCGACAGCGGTGCGCCGGGTCTATGTAGGTCACCATACCCAGCGACGGGTAGTCGGCTGGATCGTCCATTTCCGTATCGGATCGGTTGTACGGCCGGTCTTGGACCGTCGCAGATACTACCCCCACCGGCTGTTCACCAGCGAAGATCACCCAGTTGAATATCCTTCCGCCGAGCGAGTTTTCGGCACCAGGCGGGCACTGAAGGTAGCGGTCGGGCATCCCGATCCGCGCAACGTATTCGTCGGTGTGTGCCCAGCCGAGGACCTTCGATCGGACGGCTTCGTCACAGTCTGTGAGGTAGCGCAATCGCACCATAGTGCAACACCGTACTGAGTAGAGGTGCCCTCACCTCGCCAAACATCGCCAACGTATCGAAGTTGCCGCGGATCCGTCCCTTTGGCGCAAGGGACTCTTGGTGAGTTCGTTAGTGTCTGCATTGTGTTCGACATTGCCGATCGGATTGCTGACTATGTCCTGCGGTGGCCGCGGGAACTGTTCGTCCTGGAAGCGAAGGCGCTTCTGGCCGGAGCACCTCCGTCCCTTGGAAAGAGCGGGGGGTGGGTCGGTGAGGTCGGTCTTCTTCTGACCGAAGCGTTCGTTTCCGAGACACCGGCACAGGATTTCGAGAACCTGGACTCGGCATGGCCGGTGTCGTCGGCACGGGCGAAACCGGAGGTTGATGACCCGTGGGGATCAGCTACGCCACCGCACAAGACTTCAAGTTTCCCCGAACGCGAGTTCCTCGAACAACTCGTCGCTACCTCATCGCAGTTCCCCGAGCAGCATGCTCCGAAGCTTTACTACTCGCAGCGCATGGCTGGTCCGACAACTCACGTGCCGCTGGTGGAACCTGATCTCGAGTCGGCGCAACGCGAATGGGTGGCCGCGATCAATGATTTCCAACAGCGCGGCTATCTGGGAAAGGCTGCACCCGATCCCTGTGTCGATGACGACTATTCCGGCGGGTTCCCGGAGGAGGTCCTCGACACCGTGATCACCGACCGGCTTCGTCAGCGAGGTCTGTGGTCACCTCGGCCCGAAAGCTGGGAGGAGGCAACGTTCTTCGACCTCGTCGAGATCTTCCACGACCTCGTGGCCCGACCACGACAGCGCCATTTCCACAACTACAACGGTTGCGGATGGCACTACTCGAACTTCACTCCCCGACCTGCCCGGATCCTCTACCGATGGACCGTCAATCGCATCCTGACACGCAACAACATCGGTGTACGTCTCGCCAAGAGCGGAGAAGATGTCGGCCGCCTGGTCAGCGAGACCGACGACGCACGAGCCGATCTCGTCGAGGCCGCTATGAACACCCCCGCCCCGGCACGCAAAGCCTCGGTAGCCCACGCAATCGCACTGTTCCGCAGCCGCAACGCGACGATCGACGAGAAGCGCAGCGCGTGCGTCACCCTGGCCGGCTTGCTCGAGGAACGCCGCGCACTGCTGAAGCAGGAACTGTTCAAAGCCGACGAAGGCGATCTCTTCCTGATCGCAAACAAGTTCGGCATCCGTCACCGAGACGCCAAACAGAAGATCGACTACGACACCGCCTACCTCGACTGGATCTTCTGGTGGTACCTCGCGACCAACGAGCTGACCGACCGGCTCCTCGCCAGACAAAACGGCGACTTGCCTCCGCACACCTGACAGGTGACCGGAACGAGACGCGCCCCCGAACCGACTCCACCACAATCGAATTCATCGAGATCAACAACGCGCATCGAGAGGCGCACGAACTCATCCATGCAACTGCCCGTTGTGGCATCGCGGGTACCACAACGATCACGTGACGGCGGTCGTCCGAAACGGGGCGGATTCAAGCGGGCAAAGCTATTGGCCGATGACCAGCAGTTTTCGGTGTTGCAGCAGGTTGGCGTACTGGTCGATACCCCCTCCGGACACTCAATAACACGGTTCCGTGGCAAATCTGCCACGGAACCGTGTTTTTTGGTCTTTGGCAGGGGTTCGGACACGTTAGCGGGGGCAAAAATGCCGCGCGGTGGGTGTCATTGAGAGGCCCGGACACCTTCCCGATGCCGACGTCGGCTAGCACGGAGGGATCGTCGCCGCGGTCGGGCGGGGCCTGCATCGGCTCGATGCGACTTCATGTCTGAACCGGGCCAAGTACACACCGGCGAACCGCATCCACTCGCCAGGAGCAAACGGCCTCAGGGCTCACCCCGTCGGTAGGCGAACGCGATAGTGGACGCTGGCGAACCAACCTCGGGTGGGATCAAAGGCCCGATACCCTTCACGGAACAAACTGTGCGCGTACGGGATGTAGCGACCGGCCGCCCGATCGGTAATGCTTTTCCCGGTGTCTCGGTGCGCCGTATCGCCGGCAAGGACCTGCTCACCATCACCAACATCTTCACTGACCAGGTCGGTGACATCGTGCAGATCATGCACGCCACCGTCGTCGACATCACCAGCGAAGACGTCAACGCTGGCATCAGCGGCATGATCGCCACGCCTGTTCGGTTTGGGATTCCAGATGCCAGGGCGTTCTGCCGCCCGGAGACCGACAGTTTGCCGACCAGTAGTGACGCGGTGACGTGCCCGAACTTCAGCGATCCCGCAAGCCGGAGCAGGTCGTCGTAATGTTCGGCGATCAGATCCAGACAGCTTGGGGTCGCCGTAGTATCGGCCGAATTTTGGGCGGATATGGCGTAGCGCACTGGTACAAGCCGGTTTTCGTGTTGGTGCTGCATACACCCCAGCGCCACGAACCACAACCTCCACCGCGCCGACCATCATCATCGGCAGCCAAGCCAAGCACCAAACACACTGCCCCATAGCCCAAAACGACGGACCACTCCTGACCAGGGCTATGCCAGTCGGGTGGCCCAGGGGAATCTCACCCCTGGGCTCCCACAGATCCGGGCGTAACAGCCTCCCGTTACCCGGCTCTTGTCATCCTGTTCGCCAGGCATGCGGTGTCCACTGCCAGTGTCGGAACATGGCAGGGTATTTCCGGACCGCGTTTTTGTAGGCGCGACGGGCTTTCTTCACCGGTTTCAGCCGCCGATATTTGCAGCGG
>NZ_JBKOQN010000052.1:0-38569 GCF_046764895.1 Nocardia sp. CWNU-33
GGTTGCGGGCGACGCGCACGACATCGTCGCGGAACTCGCGGGGATAGGGCTTGGGCACGATGACATCCTTTCAGCCTGCCCGAGGGGCAAGCCAACTCGGTTGTCACCTATCCGTGCAGCAGTCCCGACCGACGCTTGATGGGTCAGCGTGCCTCCTGGCGACCGGGTCACCTGCTTCACAGCGGTGCCACTCAGACTTCGACACCAAGCCAGGCTCGCTGCCACGCAAACAAAGAGATCAGATCCCGTCTCGTGCGCGTATGTATCTTTCGATCAGACCCCCTCCATTTCAAACTTCTGCTCGAGGTCGTTGAGCATTGCTTGCAGAGGTGCCCAACACAATCCGACGCTGTCGTTGTCGAAGTCCGGGTTGTCCGCCAACTCCTTGCCGGGATGTATGTAGTTGCGGAAGTTGCGGACGCTGTGCATAAAGGTCTTGGCATCGAGCTGTATCCATCCGCATGCATGAGCAGTGTCGATCAGTGATGCGAGGTTCGGCTGCCGGTTCGTGACGAATTTTCCGTCGCGGTCGACGAATCGATGGTTGCGGCAGCGATCGTCGCGTTCGGTCAACATTGTCAGCAGCATTCCCTCAACGAGACTTCCGATCGCGATGACTGCCATTGTGTAGGCGCCACTGTGTTGGCAGATTCTGGCTTCGCCGGCACGTTTGATGAGCATCTCCGAGGTTTGCGGGTGCGCGATCAGGCGACGCACTCGCGCGTCAAGGTCATGTGGTTCGGCGTTGGTCGGACCGGTTCCTTGGGCACTGAGTTCAGCGATCACTGGGCGGCCACCGGTGTCGAGGACAACGAGACCTTCGGCTTCGAGGACCACGTTGATGGCGTCGCGGAAGACCCGTGCTGCGCTGGCACCGTCGTCGTATTCCAGTGGATCACACACCCGGCACAGCAAACGTTCGAGGTCACGGGCTTGGTCTTCGCGTTCTTCCAGCTGCTCGATGAGCCATGGAATCCGCGGCGTTCCATCGTATTCGGGAGGATTGTGCCAGCCGGAGTGCGTGAGGAGAACTTCCAGCTGGCGACCGGTTCTCGCGTAGGGCCCGTCGAGATCAACGATGATCCGTGCCAGCCGTTCCACGGTTTTCGGGTCGATGGTGGCCATCAGCGTTCGTCCTTGTCTCGTATCCGCTGCGCTTCGTCGAGCGCTCTTTGCAGTGCTGCGTCGATCTTGCGGCCGCGGCGTTTGAACCCGAGATCTGTTCGGATCTGCCGTGTCCGTTCCTCCTGATCCATCAGTAGTCCGTCCGACATGCGCCATAGGAATATCGCCACCAGTTGAGCATGGGCATATGCACCGATCGGTTGCCCCGGTTGGATGTCGGGACGCGCGAGGGTCGGTTGGGCCTCACTGGTGAACACGGGAAGTGAGCGAGCTGATTCGGCTGTGGTTGGCTCGGTGTCGGAGCGCTGGACTGCTTGTTTCCACGCTGTGATGATGCGTGTCAGTTCCTGCTGCGAGTCGGAAAACCAAGCCGATGCCCAGACCCGGTGAAACTGCCAGCCCAGTCGTTCGAGGTGCTCTTGGCGCAGCCGATCTCTATCTCGGGCGCTGGCTGTCCGGTGGTAGCTGTCGCCGTCGGCTTCGACGGCGAGGACCATGCGGCCCGGCTCGTTGGGATGGGCGAGGGCGAAATCGATGCGATGGTCCGACACTCCCCACTGCGGTATGACGTCTATGCCGTGGGTGGTCAGACCATCGAGGATTGCCTGTTCGAAGCCGTTGAGATTGGCCGCGATCTGCCGACCGACAGGGGCGGTCATTCCCTCGAGGCTTGCGGCTTCCAGGTACCGGCGCAACACTTCGGTACCTGTCACCCTTGTGTCGGGTGCCAGTGCTCCCGGCGGGAACGAACTGACAACGGTCATTCGTCGCTTGGCACGCGTGACAGCGACGTTGACACGCCGCTCGGTCCCTTCCTGGTTCAACACGGCGAAACCCTGCCTCTGGATTCCTCCGGTGGTGTTCTTGGCGACGCCAATACTGAGGATGATCGCGTCGCGTTCGTCTCCTTGCACGGTTTCGATATTTTTGATGAAGAAACGTTTGGTCGGTCCTCGGTCGTCGGCGAAGAATACATCGAGGTCGGGCCGGTCTTCGCGTGCCCGGCGTAGCGCCCCGTCCAGCTTCTTCTGGTGTGTGGCACCCAGGGTGATAACCCCCAGACTTTCGTGAGGTCGGTTGTCGGCGTGCTCGATGACCAGCTCCACGACCCGTGTGACTTCGGCGTCGGCGGATCCACGTTCACCAGGCTGGACCCGGCCGTCGACTACCTCGAGCCGCACCGGAGTGTCGATACGGGCCCCTGGGAAAGTCACCAGTTCGCCGTTGTATATCTCTTCGTTCGAGAACCGGATCAACCGCTCGTCCTGGCTCCGGTAGTGCCATTGCAGGCGACAGCGGTTGGGGATAAGTGGCTGCAATGTGGTCAGGATCGACTCGTAGTCGCGTAGTACGACGCTGTCCTCATCGGACTCAACCTCGTCGGTGTCGCCGCGATCGAAGAATGTCGTCGGCGGAAGTTGCTTGTCGTCGCCCGCCACGACAAGGCGGCGCCCGCGCATGATCGATGTGATCGCGTCGTGTGGCTGCACTTGGCTGGCCTCGTCGAAGATGACAAGATCGAAAAGCTGTTCGGGCGGAAGAGCTTGGCTGACCACCAGCGGTGACATGGCCCAGCACGGTCGCACGGCGAGCATCACATTCGGAGCCTCGGCTACCAGCTTACGAATCGGCCGATGGCCCCTCTTCTTCTTCGCCTCGCTCTTCAACAAACTGTATTCCGTGGGGTAATTCGTGCTCACTTTCTGAGCGGCCTCTGCAACCTCACGTAGGACCCGTCGCACTGCGAGGTCTCGGTGTTGCTGATCGGACTCGCGGAACCGATCCGATATCTGGTTGTGCGAGTCTGCTCGGAACTCGCGCAGCGGTTGGGAGGTGAGCATGAACTCTTCCTCCAATGACCACATCAGCGCATGTCGGAACAACGCGACGGATTGTTCGGGATCGGTATCGCGGGTAGCGATCTCGTTGAGCAGTGACTCCAGGCCAACGTTTCGGAGCCGGGCGAGCCGGGCGTTCAAATCGGGGAGGTACGGAACCATGTTGCGGTCACCGGCCAAAACCTGCAGTTCCCGGTCGATGTGATCGATCGGTTGTTGTTCCAGAGATACGTTGGCGCACATCGCGATTGCGGCCAGTTGATCCCGCAACTGCGAATACTGCTGACCGACGCCGCGGAAATCACCTATCCCGCCGGGCCCTGCCTGGACCCCAGACATGAGGCGCCATTCTTTGAGTTCGCTCATCACCTTGGTGACCTCGGTGTGCAGGCG
Organism: Nocardia sp. CWNU-33; assembly: GCF_046764895.1. NCBI lineage: Bacteria > Bacillati > Actinomycetota > Actinomycetes > Mycobacteriales > Nocardiaceae > Nocardia > Nocardia sp. CWNU-33. The sequence continues at coordinate 3,357 of NZ_JBKOQN010000052.1, forward strand.
AGCCTTGTCGGTGATCTCTGCCGAGTTCGATCGGAGTTCTTTGACAAGGGCAGATCGGCGTCGCCACCCGACCTTGGGCTCCTTACCGAGGCGGTCACGCCACCGCATTGTCGCGATCTGATACTCAGCGAGCGGACGGTGGAAGATGTCGGGACCCAGCGCCGCAGCGCTTTCCGACATCGCGTTCAGTAGATTGAGGGCCCGATCCCAGCCCTGGAAATCACGGGGCTCCGGCAACCCCACGCCAGTAACCAGCTCGCGCATGCTCGCCTGACTGGTCCTCAATGTGCGCGCGGTGACCTCATCCAGCCGTGCCAGCACCGCTCGCGCATCCTCGACCGTCGAGACACGTGCCTTCCACCATGGGGACTCCCGCCGAAGCAGACGCAGACCACCATTGGCCACGAGCTCCCGCAGATCTTCTTCGACCCCGTGACGAACCTCAGGAGTGAACTGCGCTAGGTTGCGCAAACGAAGTGCCGTCGTGACATCATCGCCGGATCCGACAAGATTCTCCCGGACCTGATAGGCGCTCATCCGCCACGGATCACGGCGACTGTGCAATGCGTACACATAGTCATTGAGCCGCCGTCGGTTCTGTTCTACCGCTAGGTCCAGAGCGTCACCGCCTACCGGGCGAATCCGGACCAGTTGCTCGAAGCTCTCGGCCAGCTGCGTCGCGACCGCGCGGCTGCTGATCTTGGATTGGTGCAGATCGAGCACCAATGCCCCGAGGCCGATGTCGGTGAGTCGATTGGTGACCGCCTCGATGGCTGCACGTTTCTCCGCAACGAAAAGAATCTTCAGGCCAGCCGCCGCACCTACAGCGATGATGTTGGCGATGGTTTGGCTCTTACCGGTGCCGGGCGGCCCGTCGATGACAACATGTCGATCAGCCAAAGCTGTCGCAATCGCCCGGTACTGCGATGAATCCGCGTCCAGCACAAGGAAATCGTTGCGCGGCGAGATGTCGTCAGGAGGCGAGGGCGCGTACACCCCGCCAACACCCAAGTCTAAACTGTGTGGCGGACAACCAGCCAGCGCCATGACGAGATCATGCTCCGCGAGTAATTTCCCCGCCGACATCAAATCGTCCACCATCGGCAGTTTCGTATAGTTGCAGATCCCGACAGCGGTCATCGGTTCGAGCTCGAGGACAACCCCTTGCCTGCCCGCAGCATCAGCGATGACACCGAATACCCGGTCGACGAGAGCCTGCGGACTGCACTCATCAGCACGACGTACCAGTTCATCGAGCTCACCGACATCGAGCTCCACGCCATACTCGCGCTGCAGGCAGTGCCGCAGAACCGGATTCAGCTCCGGCTCAAGGGTCACCTGCAACAAGAAATCGTTCTCCGCTGCCGTACGCGCCTGGACACCGACCTGATAAAGCAGAAGCGGTGCACGCAGCACAGTAGGCGCGCGAAGGCCACCTCGTTTGGCCCCGTCGCTGACTACCCGTCCATAGACCAAGCGGCCGACATCGACCCCCTGCTCCTCACTGAAGCCTCGGATCCTTCGAACCAAACCGCGCGTCCGGGTGCACGCGTCACGGTAGGTCTGGTCACCGACAAACAACTCACCCAACCTGGTCGACGAACCCGAGAGTAGTTGCACCACAGCGCTTTCAGGACTAAACGCAAGATCCAGGGACACTGTCTTCGCGAGCTTGAAATTCAGCAAACTATTCCGAGCATCGAGCTGAATGAGCTCCTTGGCCCATTCCTCGGCCTTACTCTGTAACACTTCTGCGAGATCCTGCAGCTGACCCGTCACGGACAGCACCTCCCTGTGAGGAAATACAACCTGCACAAGACTGCACACAGCTCCCCGCAGTCACCCGGATTCTTCCGAGTCCGACAGTATGACTGAAGATCGACCCAAATATCAACTCGTACAGAAACATACGACGCTGAGGCGTCGATCTGCTCCGCCTTATGTCAAGACGCTGAACACACAGCGTCGGCCAGCGCTGAGGTTTGCTTCGATGTACGTTCGCGCTCTGGCCGTGTTCGGCTTGGTGCTGACGCGAACCCCCTGGCTATCGGTGCCCGCCGCCGTGAACTCGCTCCGTTGTGCATCACCTCAAGGCAGGATCTCAACGATGACCCCGTCGTTCTACGTTGGCCCGCACTCCCTCAGACTCAACATCCAAACCTGGGACGAGCTCGTGCTAGCCGCCCAGTCCGGCAGTCTGAATCGCCCCGGGTTTGGTGCGCACCACTCGTGGGGTCGTCGCTCGCTACATCAAGGAGTACTACCCGAACCGACAACTGCTCTCGTAGATCTGAGTGATTTCTCGGCCGTTTCACGCGACCTGGGCGAACACAACCAAATATGACTCTGAGCTGGGTAGAAACATCTTTGAACCACCCCGACTTTCCGGCCGCTTTGGGCCGGCCGGAAAGTGGGGACGGTTCACACTGACGATGTTGGGATGCTCGAGTCGGGCGGCGAGATCGGCCTCGCGTTCGAACCGGGCGCGAATCTCGGCGTCGCCAAACAATTCCGGGTTCAGCAGTTTCGATGCCACCTGCCGGGGCAGGCGTGGATGCTGCGCCAGATATACCGCGCCCATCCCGCCCCGACCAAGCACCCGCTCGACCCGATGTCCGGCGAACACCTCTCCCAACCTGAGCTCAGCCACCCAATTGCGGCCTGGCGCCAAGCATGCCGGACTGCGACCGAACGCGTTCGTCGAACATCTTCATCCTCGAGCACATCGAGTGGATCAACGGCCATGCCCCTGCAGATGACGCCCGCACCCTCTGGAGGAAGGTTCGTCACGGAGCTCACTTATCCGGGCAACTAGAGCCCTGGGATTCTGTACTTCCGTCGCACTCGTCTGAACATTCGATCATCGGCTACGAGTATGCGTCGTGTTCGTGCAATGCCACACAATAGCGAAGCCACAGGTCGATGACCTGCGGCTTCGTTATTCAGTGGACCTGACGGACCAGCATACGAACCGCGTGGTGCTGGTCGACGGGCCGGACATCATGATCCGGGCCGTGGGTGCTCTTCTGGTCGCGGACGGTGGTGCCCAATGACCGACGACCCGCCACCACCCCTGCTACGGGGGTCAGGATAGACGCTCGAGGAAGTACCCGACCCGAGCTGCTTCATTGCTTCCGGTGGTTGCCAACCGGACGATTGGGAAGGAAAAGCGTTGGCATATGTCGTTTTTCAGGGCATCGCGCTCGCGCTGCTCTGGATCGCCCTCGTGGGGATAGAAGCCGTCCACTTCCACTGCGCAGATGTTTGCATTGGTGATCTGGTTGTAGATGACGAAATCGAAAGTCGAACGGTTCCTGATGAATTCGCGCTGTCTATCGGTCAGGCGGGCACGATCGCGTGGGAACACATGCTGCAGGGGGACCTGCCGGTGTATGGCCAGGTGACGGTACGCGGGGTCGGTGAGGATCTCTTCCAGCAGGGTCAGAGCGATGTCCTCCGAAGGGAATTCGGTGCGGCCCCAACCAATACGCGGGTGTTTGCGACGGCGTTTGTCTTGCGCGGTGTAGAGGAGATCGAAGATCGACACTACGTCGCTGTCGACCACGGCATTGTCGGGATCGCGGTATCGGATGTAGCCGATCAGATCGCGTAGATGGCGGCTCGCCGGTAGCTCCGACGGGTGCGTGACTAGGACGAACAACCGGACTGCGCGGGATACCGCCACATTGATCAATTTGGGGTCGTCGGCGAACTGCAGTGCTGCCCGGCTGCTCTTGGTGTTGTCCAGCACCGTCGTCATGATGATGGCGTCCTTCTCCCGGCCCTGGAATTTGTGCACGGTATCGGCTTCGATGGAGTCGATCAGCGCATCCGTGACCTTGTCGGCCTGCCGACGGTAGGGCGTGGTGACCCCGATATCGTCCAGTGCGATGTCGGCGGATATCCAGGGGATGACCTCGCGCTGGATCACGTCGATCTCGCGTTGATTGCTGCGCCCCCTCGTCGCCGGGCTGTCGTCACCGCGGAGATAGCGCATATGATTGCCGGGCGAGGTCCGCACCACGGTCATCGGCGCGAATTTCGTTTCGCTGGAAGTGTACGGAATTAGCTTGCGGCCGTAGAACTTTCGATTGCAGAATTCGATGATGTCCGGATCGCACCGGTAGTGTTCGCGCAACATCGTGCGGCGGATTGGATCGCCGAAACAGTTGATGATCGCGGACAGCACACTGTTTCGATAGTCGAAGATCGGATCGGGCGCCGAGGGCACACCTGCGAGTTCCTTCGTGACCGGTGGGAGCTGCTCCAGATCGCCGACCACGATGAGATTTCGTGCACAGGCCAGCACCGGCGCGACCGTCACCAGATCCACCTGCGATGCCTCGTCGATGATCAGGTAGTCCAGTAGCGTCGCGGCTCCGACGCTGTTCTGCAGGGAATGACAGGTGCTCAATATCAACGGATAGTCCTGAGCGAACTGCTCGAACCGCCGCTGATACCCCTTGCGGTACACGCTGCGGCCCATCGAGCCGTACCGGGTGCACAGCGAATCCCGCAGCAGCTGCTGGGACAACCGCGCTTGCTCAGCCAGCAGATCCTCGAACTTCTTGCCCGCCAAGGCGTTACCCAGCTTGCCGACCTGCTGTTCGAGTTCGGCGATCCGCTTCTGGTAGTAGAGGCGTTCGATCCGCAAGATGACATCGGCATCCCCAGCATCCACCTGGCGCAGCGCCCGGTACTTGAAATAGCGCTGCACGATATCGGTCATCCGGCCCCAGCTGCCGTCTCGAATCCAGCGGGGGTCGGTGTCCTCGATGAATGCCAGGAGTTTGTCCGCGCGGTATCGCCGCAGCAGCGGCAGTTCATTGACGCCGGGCACCTCCCCCCGCTCGAAGAACGACTCGAAATGCCGCTGCTCCAGACGGAATCCGTGCAACTGCTGCTGCAATTCCGCGCGCCGCCGATCCTGCTTCAATAGGTCGTCCAGTTGCCGATTCACCTTGCGGAGCCGGTCGGCTGCCTTCGCTTCCGCTACCGGCCCTGCCCCCACCAGCGCATCGACCGCAGCGTTGCGCGGCCCCTGTGTGTCGAAGAACCCCTCCCGCTTGCCAGCGCTCCCCAGGTTCGCTGCCACCATCCCGAAGCCTTCCCGGGTCAGCTTCTCGAAGACATTGTCGACGGCGGAATTGCTGAACGACACCACCCCAACCGTCGCCCCTGGTCGGCAGATCACCGACGCGACGATATTGAGAATCGTCTGCGTCTTCCCCGTTCCCGGCGGTCCGTCGATCACCGAAATCGGATACCGCATCGCATTGTCCACCGCCGCGCTCTGACTGATATTGGTCCGGAACGGATACAGCGCCAACGGCATCGCCTCCTCCGCCAGCGGCTCGATCGGTGCCCGCCCGAGAATCCGCGCCAACGCGGATTCCGCGTGAATAAAATTCAGACGCTGATGATTCCGCTGCAATACCCGCGCAGCGTCCCCACTCATCTGCTCCACAACCGTGCGCCAATACCCCAGCACCGCATGCGAACCGGCACCAATGGTCGCATTGGGCGCAACCACCACACGATCAGCGCTGTATGCCTCCCACCCGCGCCGATTGGTCAGCACATGCCACCAACCCTGGCCTGCCCCCGGCCCGGTGAACAGGTACCCCTCGGCCGCCTCCACCACATCCCCGTCGACCAGCAATCGCGCCCCCGGCGGCATCCGTTCCGGCCGTTCGAGAATCGTCACCAGATCCCACCCGAACGTGTACTCCTTGGGCTGCCCGAATCGCACACGAACAACGGCCGACCCCTGCTCCAGAAAGCTGATCTCCAGCGTCTTGTCCACCGGCACCCCGCCGGCTCTGCGACGGATGACAACCGCAACACCCCGTGGATCAAGCATCGAACCCCCTGTTTCCGCCGCTCAGGTCGAAATTCTACAGTTCGCGGTTCTCTACCGTCTTCGATTGAGGCACTTGACATTCGGCGCACCGAGACCTGCACACGGTCGGCCTGCCCGCCCCATCGCGCCCGCTCCACACAGTGAAAGAGGCGGCCAGCAAGGACAATTCACGCATTCCCACTACTGTCGAGCAGGGTTGGATCCGATCGGAACAGGAGGGGCCGATGCGAGCAAGCGTCACAGTCGAGGGAGTGGACGGCGCGTGGACAGTCACCTTCAGCGACCGGGACAACGAACTGCTCGATGCGATGAAGCACGTGGTTCCCTCGGCCGACCGCCGATACGAGCCGGCCGAACGCCACTGGCGGATCGGCGCCAACACCCGCACTATGGCAGCTGTATGCGAGACATTCGAGGGGCTCGGCGCACTCGTCACCAAACCCGGCACTCTCAACACACCCCATCCCGACACACGCAGTTCCGATCAGGTCGAGATCTTGGAGCAGAAGTGCCGGGCCCTGGAAACTGCCGCCAACTGGATGCGGCAGCAGATCACGCAACTCGAAGAAGAACGCGATGAGCTGGCCGATCGACTGCGAATCCAGACAACGCAATCGTCGGCCTCAGGGAACTGGGCGGACATCCTATTCGATGCTCTACCCCCGGACCTGCGAGATTCCGTCTTCAAAGCACTCACCCGGTGCTTGCATCCTGATGTTTCGGGAGCCGACCACACTCTGCAACAGGAACTGAACGCCGCCAGGGACAACTGGAGGGGAGTCTGAGCTCGCGCACGGATACCTCGCCGACCCCGGGCAATCAGATCCACCACCCGCGGCGCCCCCAGACTCGGCGAAAGCCGTTCCGCCGCTGTCAACGGCCAGTTCGAACGCTCCATAGGCGGCCAGATGTTGTCCCCGCTGGCGGACATTTAGATGTCCCCAACGGCGGTCAGTTATGTCCCCATGGCCAGTTATCTCCCCAATCGAGGGTGGGTCAGCGCAAGGGCCTCACCCCCTGCCCCGAGGTCGCTTGAGCGAGCCGGAAGCTGTCGCCTTGGGTGACGACGACGTGTGCGTGATGCAGCAGTCTGTCGACGGTCGCGGTGGCCAAAGTTTTGGGCATGATCTCGTCGAAACCAGAAGGGTGCAGATTCGAGCTGACCGCCATAGCTCGTCGCTCGTAGGCGGCATCGACAAGTCGGTAAAACCCTTCGGCGGCATCGGGACTGACAGGTAGCAGCCCGATATCGTCGACGATGATGAGGTCGGTTCGGATCAGCCGGGTCATCGCGCGGGTGATGGAGTCATCAACGCGGTGGCGGCGGACCAGGACACCGAGGTCCTCGATGGTGAACCAGGCGACGGTCAATCCTGCTTCGACGGCGGCTTGTCCGAGGGCTTCGCAGAAATGGCTCTTCCCCGTCCCCGACGGTCCGCAGATGCAGAGGTTTTCCTTGTTGCGCACCCATTCCAAGGTTTTCAGCGAGTCCTGGGTGGGGCGCGGGATCGAGGACGCGGCCTCGTCCCAGTCACCGAAGGTCTTCCCGGCGGGGAACGCGGCGCGTTTGCGGCGGGTCCGCAGATTCGCCGCGTCGCGGCCAGCGGCTTCTTCGGCGAGCAGAACACGCACGACCTCGGCGGGATCCCAGCGTTGGGCTTTCGCGGTCGGGATCAGATCGGTCAACGCGCGCCGAAGGTGGGGCAGCTTCAGTCGTTTGGTCAACGTGATGGCTTCGGCGAGGGGGTCGCCGTGGGAACCGGCAACGCGCAGTGGGGCGGTCATCAGTGATCGCTTTCGGGGTCGGTGGTGGGCAGGCCGAATCGGGACCAGGCCGAGGTTCCGGGTTGCAGGCTGTGGTCCTCGCCGGCGCGGGTCGGCTCGGTGGTGTCGCGGCCGATGTTGTGGGTCAGGATGCGCAGCAGGTCGTTCTCGGCGAAACGCCCTGCAATGGCGGCGATTCCGAGTGCGCGGTCGACCTCATCGGTCGGGTGCAGTTTGGCGAGAGTGACCGCTTCGGCCATCTTCGAGCGGATCCGCCGGGTTCCGGCCGCGGCGGCCTCGACCAGCCATGCTGCGGCGCCGGGACCCAACGTCAGGAACGCGACCTCTTCGGAGCTGGTGGCGCGAGGAACGCGTTCCCCGTGGTGATCCGGGCGCGGCGGGTAGTGCTCGTCGGTGATCGAGGGATTACCCGGTGTCGAGCGGGCATGCCGGGCGACCTCGACCGGGCCGTGGTCACCGACCGAGGTGACGATCAACTCATCACCATGGAAACGGACCCAGACCCGGGTGTCGGCAAGGGTATGCGGAACCGAATATCGTACTCCCTCAACAGAAACCGTCGAATCCCAGTTCACTCGCCGGGTGGTGCCGAACGCGACGGTGAACGGAGCCGAGGGCAGCGGATGCAGCCGGGTCCGTTCCTCGGCCAGGGCTTCGACCGGTCGCCGCTGCGTTTCGCGATGCTCACGGTCGTTGACCTCGTCGCAGAATGCCCGGCATGCGGCCTCCAACTCCCCGAAGGTCCGATACTGGTCGAGCAGATTCGTCGCGGTCGGCACCAGATCTGCTTTGGCAATGCGCACCGTTGCCTCGGATCCGCCTTTGGTTTGCGGATCGGCTGGGACGCAGGTGCGGATCGTCATCCCGTAATGGCGTCTGACTTCGACGATTTCGGGATGGCGGACCGCGATATTCGCGACATGGTCGACCGACACCGTTGTCTCGTTGTCGGTCAACGCATAGGTCGGGACCCCGCCGATGCTGCGCAGCGTCGCATCCAAGCAAGCCACGACCGTCGGCAACGTCTTGTCCATCACCGGGATCACCACCCGAAACCGCGACCATGCCAGCCACGCGCACCACAACTGGGTCTGACGGCCGCCCACGACCGGGCCGTGACCCCAATCCCACTGCAACCACAACCCCGGCTCGGCGATCCAAGGCCGGAATACCCGGCGTTGGCCTTCACGCAGCCGCTGTTTGACCTGCGCCACGACCCGGCGGGTGGTGCGTTCCGCGCCGGTGAATCCCATGGCGGTGATCCGCCGATGCACCACATCGGCACGGATCTTGCCGCTCGAACGAACAACCAGCTCTTCGATTTTCGGCAAATACTCATCAATCGGACGAGCCCGATGCTCCCGCGCGACCGGGCTCTGTCCCGCCTCCCGTAACGCTACATACCGCGCCACCGTGTGGTGGTCACACCCGGCTAGCTCAGCGGCTGCCCGATAGGAACCCGTGAGGTCGAATGCCTCGAGGATCTCCATGATCTCCCTACTACTCTTCACGCCGCACGAGCCTTCACGCACGGCAACCCGGACAAATCACCGGGGAGATATCTGGCCACCAACGGGGAACTCATTGGCCGCCAACGGGGCTCTAAATGGCCGCCAATGGGGAGTATTCACTGGCCGCTGTCACGCCGCGACACAAATCAGGCCCGACGTTTCCGCCGAGCCTGATCTCCGAAGTGGGCCTAACGTGCCACAACCCGAACTCACTGACGGTCGAAGGGCCAGCGATTCGGATCAGACCGGTAGGCCTTCGGCAGGTGAGACCCCAGCCTGAACTGTCCGATTAGACAGCGAAGCATCGGTGACTGGCGTTTTGCTGACGCATGAATCCACCGCGCATGACAGCTTGGGCTGGTTTGCTCGATGTGTGACGTCGCGGGACGGCGTCTAGCGATCTGGGTGGGCATTCGGCCTCGTGTTCGCTATTGGAGATGTTCGATAACTGCCTGTAACCGTGCGGTGAGAAGGTGCGCGGGGCCGATCAACCGATAGCGTCCCTTGTGTCCCTCAACGACCCTTATGAACGGTGAGGCGAGCAGTTGCAGTGCTTCGACGATCCTCTCGTGCGGGACAGCGAGTTTTCGTAGGTCGCGGCGAAGTTCGTTGGGACCCAGCCATCCTCCGTCGTACATGGGAGATTCGTCGTGCATCTCCAGGTCGAGTTGGGTGACGACGGCTTTGAGAATCGTCATCAGCTGCAGGTGTTCGTCATGTTGGTGCCGCAGTTCTTTGTCGCGTTGATCGGCGGTGATCTCAGTGTCGAAAAGGACTGTCAACTCGGTAGGAGAGAACGGCGTCCGAGCATGCATGAGTACCGCGTCGGCGAGGGTTCGAGCATGCAGAACTGCCAAGTGCGGGTCGGCAGCGGCTTCGGCGTGGATGCGGCGGTGGAACTCGGGTCCGACAAGAACCGTGATCGTCGCATCGATTTTGTCTCGGTGCTCTCTGAGACCTTGAAAGCTGACCTCCCGGTCCGAGACTGGTCCCTCGCCGGAAGTCTTCGCTTCCACGGCGAAGACAAATTTCGAAGCGGGTAGAAGCAGTGTCGCGGCAACGTCTGTCCTTGTGGGTCCGGACAGGTGCTCGACATGGAGGTGTAGAAAGCTCAAAGCGTCGTGCACAGCCAATTCGAAGCGTGTCGGATGACGGCTGTCTCGTGAAGAGTCGATCAACTCCTCCGCGAGCCGCGACGAGACGTGAGGATCTTCATCAGCGGGAAGAGGCTCGGCCGTGAGGGTCGTTGGCGTCGCGACTTCACCTCGCGCGGCGACCGGGAGATCGGCAAGCAGTGCCTTGCCAGCGGGAGTGAGCTGATAGCGCTGATGGTCGAACTTGTCCACGACACCGCATTCCCGCAGCAACGCGAATCGTGTCCGCATGCTGGGTACACGGATAGCCTCACGACTGTAGTTCGCACTCCGTTCCGATAGCGCTAGAGCGTCAGCGGGCCCGTCACGCAGTTCGCTCAAAATTTCTCCGACGAACCAGACATTGGCATGGACAATCCGAACGAGGTCGGTGTCGTCTCCGTCGTCCAGCCAGGCAGCGGCTGCAGGTGTGGCGGCCCAACGCCCGAGACCGACTCGTTCGATAAGTCCGAGCATCTTCAACGAAGCTCGTGCCTGCCGCGCGGATGCCTCCGCTAGCCCGTATCGCCGCAGAAGATCTTCCAGACCGACTTCGGTTGCCTCGGGTATCGCACTGCTTACCGCATCCCTGAGTACTGCGACTGGACCCACACCTTCTGGGCTAGGCAGGAACAGGCTTTTCGCGTCCGTACGGCTGTGATGATCTTGGTCCCGTAGCGGGCCGAGAAGTTCACCGATCACCGGGTGCGCTGGCGAGACCGTCACCTCCACTTCGAGATTCGGAGGCTCCGGCGCGTTCAACGGAAGCCAGTCCAGGAGTGTCTTGCCTACCGCGGTCAAGTGCACTTTGCCGCCGTACAACTCGACGTGCCCGGAAGCACGCAACCATGTCGTCCTTCTCCGCAACTGGTCCAGCGCTGTCCAATTCATTCCGTACTGGCTGTTGGCCAGTACGCGAAGCTCCTCATGCGACAGCGGACTCGTTTTCAACATCGACAGGAGCTCACCGACGAGCCGCACACGTGCATGAAGATGCAGGATGAGCTGTTGAGGGTCTTTCGACCGCAGCCACTGCGTGACGCCATCTGCCAACACGAAACGTCGGTCACGACGAGTGACGAAGCTCGACCCCAGCTTCTTGGCCAGATCCGAGACCGACATGGGCTCATCGAAACCTGGTACCGCAACAGTCGTATCCGTATCTTGCGCGCCGACGATGACCTCCAGAAACGTCGGTAGCAGGTCGATCCACTGCTCACCGGAACCCGGCACACTCGGAGCGGTCTGAATACGATCACGCCACGCAAGCGGCGTGTACTTCGAGTCGGCATCATCGACGCGATTTTGCTGCATGTCAGAACATTAACAACCGTCGACAATAGCATTGCAAGAAACGGCAGAAACCAGATCGCGGAGAAGCGATTTAGCGCACAAGCCCCCTGATGACGGACGCTACAGTACTCAGCGCCAGCATAATGAGTGCCGAGCAACCGGCTCCACCTCTTTCCTCATTCATCACGATGCTGATGCGAACCGCCTAGTAGGCATGCGCGGGGTACCAATCCGTGTTCACCGTGTTCACACAGTCCGCTGCATGCCAAGGATCGGCGGTCACGATATCGACGGCAGCGACCGAGCTGATAGCTCGACCATTTCAGACGAGGTGCGTGCGCGGTTTCGGTGAATATCGCCTAATCGGCTGCCTATGCGCGGCCCTCTTCCACATCCTGGCGCAGCCACCACAACGATTGTGCGATGGCTCCGCGTAGAAAGCCACGGCTCGGTAGATCACCAGACTCTCGAAGCCAAATAGAATGCCGCCCAGTCGCGTGGTTCAGAAAATATCGCATACGTCGGCGGTGGCGGACTAGCCGGTCTCCAGCTTAGGCCTTTTGCAGCCAAATATTGATTAAGGTTATCAGCGGTAACCGCTCTCATCCAGCGTTGAGCGGAACAAATCGCCGCAGACAATTCAGCGCAGCCGATCGATATTCCTGATGAAAGTTCGTCCGCGAATCGTATCGCGAACACCGCAGCTGCCAGGTCGCGTACATGCCACAATGAACCGATCGAGAATCTGAATCCAGCATACAATGCCGAGGACTGCACACCGAGGTACTCGTCACCGTGGACTAGCGTCGATGGACGTCCCGAGCTGCATGAACTGAAGAAGCACAGGAACGCTGAAGATGCTGTGTTCGTAGCGCAAATTTCCTCGATGTCGATATTTCGATCCATCAGAACTATCGCCGAATTAAGAGGGTTCACAAGATCAACCGTCGAATGGCCGGAAAAGTGCACTATGCAGGCTGAGCTAAAAGCGGAAATAAATTGCTCACTTGTAGCATTATTTGTGATTTCGATATCAATGCCTCGGGCCGACAGGCTAGCGCCGACCGAAATAATTTCATCATCAGGAAAATTTAGAGCCGCCCCTTCCGGCGGTGCCATCGCACTTAGTCCTCTGTATTTGATACCAGTGGCGATGCATGTATCAGTTCCCGCTTCGGTCGATTTACGGTCAGGAGTTACGGTCACGAACGGAATGACAAGACTTGCGTTGTCAAGCAACGCCGATGATACGGGCAAATGTGCGTACTGGCCGGATAACACCAGACAGATGCCATGATCTGCTGGCACCAATTTTACTATCACGTCAGTGAGAGACTGAAGCGACGCGAACGTCAGTGAGACTGCCGCCGCCAAGTGGCGAGACATTCCGGGAGCCTGCGAAGGGATTAGACCGGGTGTTTTGTCAGAAAAAGAGCTGGTCAACTGCATCAATCGTTTGCCATCTAATTCCTTAAGGCGGATCCCCTGCGGCTCTTCCCACTCAGCCCGATCAACGATAACATATGTCGCTGAGGGTGAATGTGACATATACACCCATGTCGGCTGCGGTTTATTCGAATCAGAATTCTGCGAAGCCCGGCTTGTCGCTCTGTTATAGAGAAGACCTCGTACGGATTCGAGCACTTCGATTGCTTCGCGCCATGCACCATGCTCGCATAGTTCGCATGCAATGAATCGCGCCTTGGCAGCTTGCCTGCGAAGGACCAATTCCTTTCGAGTTCGGCTTCGAACCGCCAAGCTTTCCTGCAGAGCATTCACTGCGGCGCGCAATACGTTCAACGGGGCCGCTTTGCCCAGGTTATACCTGCCTGCTTGTACAATAAATGACGCATCATTGAAATACTGGGATGGGTTTATGCCACCCCCAAAATCGCCGAGTGCTGCAATCAGCTCGGCATAATTCGCCTCACTCGCATGCACCGCCCACCTTATTCGTGACCTATACCAGTGTGCGTATCGGACTTCATGCCAGTTGGATCTGTTCGAATCGGCCAAGGCGAACCCGATCTCCATACTTGCGGAATCGAGTAGCGACCTCTCCGTATCGTCCAGACCGCTCATGGTTGTGTAATTGAACCAGTCCGGGCGGCCGGGGAATCCGAGCGATTCCGGATTGCTTTCGAGCACTGAAACAAGCGACTCCGCTGCACGTGCATTGCTAGGATAGACAGCAGCCGGAAACTCTGACGCATGGTCTAGTATCGCTTCGCCCATACGCCTGTGTTGCATCGCTTCTATCAATTCCAACAGCGTGCGTCCGAGTTGACCCGCTGCGCTTACCGCAAAATTATGTTCATGGGTTCGTAGAAGCCGAATACTTTGGAGATAGCTTTCAGAGCCTTTTATAAGGCTATCGATTCGATCCATCGACGGCCGCACAGATACCTCTACGTGCATCATACCTTGAGCATACAAAGAATATGCCCATTCGACAGAATCGGGGGTTTTGTTCTCGAAACTGAAATCTAGATATTCCGCCGCCTTTATGAGTTCATCATCATCGATGTTAGCCTTTGAAAGTATTGAATTCACCGCATTCGTGTAGCATATGGCTGCCAAAGTCATTTGGCCGGTCTCTTTGTAATGGGCTGCAGCGGCTTCGAAGCAGACCACGGCGGCGTCCTTCGACTCATCGATATCGTTCGCCTGGTACGCATTTTCGATCAGTCCCATGCGGCTATTAATGAGCGCCTTCAGGTCGGCGTCTTCTCTGATAGAGGCGAGCTTGAATGCCATACCGAGCTTCAACGCAGCCATCAGTAGGTCAGAATTTGAGGACGCGTTTACAGTGAGTTTCTCCGATTGTTGCAGGTACTGTTCTATTTTCCTCAACCCGGCCGACGAGCGGGCGTTCCTCCTCACTCCCTTTTTTGTGCCTCGAAGAAATTGCGAATTAACATCTGTCATGTTGCCCCTGTGAGTTTCATTATTCGACCTACGCATGCTGCCTTGGCACTGAACATCCGAGCAGAAATCAGACTCTTCGTCGGTAGAGCGGTGCTGAGCTATCTGCCAATTCCTACTATGGAAGGACGGACGCCGCCCTTCGGCTACTGTCCCGACGCCACCGGCCACAGTCTCACCCCTCACCCTGACGAATTCCCGCTCGTCGGCTTGATCCGCCTTCTCTACACCCGGGACCAGTTGGGCTCCAGAACAATCGCCAAATTACTCAACGAGCGCGGGCACCGCACCACCAACGGCGGCACCTGGTCGGGCCACCAAGTCCTGCGGACCCTGTTCAACCGCGTCTGCCTCGGGGAACTGTCCTTCCGCGACATCGTTGTCGCGGACTGCTCTCGGTCATCGACACCGATGTATACGCCGAGGCCGACAGGCTACTCACCGAACGACCTGCGCTGACTGCGTGCGCCTTAGCCGCGCAGTGCGGCCGAGGAAGCCGTTCTCGCTTTGTGATCATCGTCTGGCAGCGGTGTGCCCGCTCTGGTTGACTGGCTCCGTGGTTCCGACGAGCACCATCACCCGCATCCGTACCCTCGACGGCCTGCACCTGGCAGCCACCCTCGTCACCCACGATCTACCCACGACGCGCGCCGTCGTGCTGGTGCATGGTGGTGGCGTCACCCGCGAGGAGGGCGGCTTTTTCACCCGTCTCGCGACCGGCCTTGCCGATGCTGGTATCGCGTCGCTGCGGTTTGACCTTCGCGGCCACGGCGACAGCGAAGGCCGCCAAGAGGAACTGACCCTCTCTGCCATCCTCAACGACATCCGCGTCAGCCTCGCCGCTGTGCGGGATGCCACGGGTGCCAGTGACCTGTCGCTGCTCGGTGCCAGCTTCGGGGGTGGTATTTGTGGCTACTACGCTGCCAAACGCCCAGAGGATCTGTCTCGGTTGGTGTTGCTGAATCCGCAGTTCGACTACAAGAAGCGCACTATCGACACTCGCGACTACTGGACGAACGATGTCATCAGCGACGAGAAAGCCGAAGAACTCAACGAAACCGGAGCTATCCAGTTCACGCCGACGCTGCGGCATGGTCGGCCGCTGCTCAACGAGGTGTTCTGGCTGAAGCCGAACGAAGTCCTCGGAGAGATCAAAGCACCGACTCTGATCGTCCATGGCAACGCAGACACCTTGGTCCCAATCGACGGTTCCCGCGCTGCCGTCGCCCAATTCACCGCACCCGTTGAGCTGGTCGAAATCGAGGGATCACAGCACGGATTCGCCGTCCATGACGATCCGCAGTACCTCAACCCGAAAAGCCAGGAGTTCCAGGCCGAAGTGATCCGCATCGCGGCGGACTGGCTCACGGCTTAATGCGACGGCATCAAGGCTTCACGGAGCTGCCGCACACTCGGCCGGTGGTTCCAAGGATCGAGCGTCCGCACTACATCCACAACGACATTCATCGTGCGCTCCGAACGGGTCTCGCGCGCCACCGCGACCGATTTGGTTGCCACCGTGGCGGCCTCGTCTGGTTCGCCGCTGAGTGCGAGCGCTTTTGCCTGTCGAGCACTGAAGAAACCAGCATCACGCCGGGACAATCCCCCATCGGCGAGCACCTGACCGAACAGTTCAGTGGCCCGCTGCGGCTTGCCCGCCTCGGTATAGCAGCAGGCTGAGCGAACCAGAAGCGTGCTCTCGTTGAAATAGCTCACCAACCCCTGGTCATCGGCACCGTTGGCCTCGGTGAGGAGGTGCTGAGCCTGACCAAGGCTTTGCTCCACGGCAGTGGCTGGCTCGCCAATCATGGCGAGTCCCAAGGCTTCCTGCTGCACAACTTCCGCCTGCACCCGAATCGGAAGCTGCCACGGCCCCTCTTTGGCGGCTTGCGCCAATCCGAGCAGCGTCCCCGCGTCGCGCGAGTCATAGGCCATCTGGGATTTCTTGAGCAGGACGTATCCCTGCATGGGCAGGCTGCCCGCGGCCTGCGCCCACTCCATCGCGCGGTCGTACAGGAAGGTGGCCGTTACCGGGTCATGGAGGTCGCGGTACAGCCACCCTGCGAATTCCGCGCCATCCGATCCAACCGCCAACAGTTGCCGACGCAGGCCCGACTGAACATCCTTGCTGTGCCGACGGATTGCGCCGAGCACGGCGAGCGTCAGCGGCAAGGCTTCGGCCGGACCGAGGGAACCGTCATCGGCTTTGCAACGCGCAAGCTGAGCACGGAAGAACTCCAAGACCGAGCCGTCGAAGTACCGGCGAGCGTCCTCCAGCGCCAAGCTCACCCGCTCCAGATCGTCACTGTGACTGATCGGTGGGGTGCCAGTGCCATCGCCAGCCAACCAGCGTGCAAGCGCCAGCGCGTTATTGCCTGTCGTGCTTGTAGGTTCGATGGCTACAGCTGCCGAGCGCAGGTCGTCGGGCAGCTTGAACCACAGCAACTCGGGCGGAATGCGGAGTATCTGCGCCCACCGCGTCAGTTTGGACAGTTGCTCTGGCGCTGAGCCCTTTTCGATTCGACTGATCTGCACCTGTGTCATACCGAGCCAACTGCCCAAGCTCGCCACCCCCGAGGACCTCGACCGCCTCACCCGACTCGTCGACACCTTCACCAACGACCCCTACGTCATCGCGCGCGCCACGTTGCAGTCACTGTGGCGGCACTCGGACCCCGGTTGCAGGCGTGGCTGAGCGTGTTCGTCACGCGCACCGATCCCCGCCTGTATCGCCCCGTCGACAAGCAGCCCCGCTGGATCACCACCGTTCCGATCACCGCAGTCGATCGGAAGGGGAGGCGCATCCTCGCCCGCGACCCAACCGTGAGCACGAAGGCATCCCCTCGGCAGCCACCAAAGTCGCCGCCAAGCGCGCCTGGAAGAAGCCCCGGCACATCGCGGCGATCAAAACCAAACGTCGCCCCGTGCCCGAGGCGCGCATCGTCACCGACTACATCCGCACACGGTTCCTCGTCGATACCGACCCCGCCTTCCAGCCCTCGACGTGGGATCGCAACTACGTGCGTCAGATCGCCGAGCAGATCCTCACCGAACGCGACCGTGCCGGTGCCCGCACCCGAGACAGCTTCGACGCCTTCGCGATCGCTCGGACCCGAACCGGTCTCAATGTCACGACGACCGCCCCGCCTTCCTCGCCAACGGCAATGGGTTGGACTACGACCACACCACCTTGGCTCCGGTAGAGGGGTGGGTGTGTGTCTACTGCTTCGGCGAACGCGCGTGCAGCGATCACTTCCTCACCGACCCTCACGAGCGTCGCGTCTCCGACGACGGACTGTGCCAGTACTGCCGCGACATCGGACGCAGTGGAATCGGCTCCCTCCCCGAGGGGTTCACTCTCGCCGATGAGGTTGCCGCCTACTGCCAGTACCTCACCGGTCACTACCCCGCGGTCGCACCCGGTCTGCCCAACGCATTGCGGCGGCGCTCGACAGGAGTCGTGCACGGGTTGGTTCTGGCGTTCCTCGACCGCGCCCAGCAAGCGCCGCCGATCACGGCACTCACTCCGGTGGCGCTGCGGGCGGGACGTTGCTTCTCCTGCTACGCCCATGACCGCCTGATCGACACCGACGACCTGTGCGACGAATGCCGCGACCTCTTCCGCGTCGCCGCCTGATCTTCCCGCCCCTCCCGCGCTAGGCGGGACCAGTTCCCGGTCCGCCGTGGTGTCCACTCCTGCGGCGGACCGGCCACCAACACACCACGCGGCCATCCCTCACCCACCAACCCCACCACCCACATCCCACCTCACGCACCCAGCACTCTCACACCTTCGCCCCATCCCCCACTCCTCACATCCTCCACTGCTTCTCACCTCCCTCCACCCCCCTTCCTCGCCTCTTTTCTTAAGCAGACCTCTTCCATTCGAGGTAACGATTCGGTGACGACCAGCAGATTTGCTTGATTTGACGAAAAATTGGGCAAATCAAACCCTTGTCAGCAATCGCAGAAGCGTGCTTGATAGATATATGACCGCGACCATCCATAAAGTCGTGGCAGGCAACGGGTATCAGTATTATCTGCGCAATGTCGCCGCGAACGATGCATCTACTCGCGGCCGTTCCAGCCTTGCTGACTATTACTCGACCGAAGGGGAAGCTCCGGGCCGCTGGCATGGCTGCGGCCTGCGTGCGTTAGGCGTCCAACTGGGTGACGAAGTCACCGAAGAACAGATGAAGTCCCTGTTCGGATTGGGTCGTCATCCGAACGCCGAGATGATCGAAGCCCACGTCTACGACACAGAGATGAGCAAGGGCGCCAAGCACAAAGACGCGACCCGTGCGGCCGATCAAGCGTCACGTTTGGGCAACCCATTTCGCATATATAGCGAAGTTTCCGAGTTCAGAAAAAGGTGCGCGAATGCCTTCCGGGAATACAATTCCGCGCACGGGTCGGACCCTCACGACGCTATTGCCGATGACGAACGGGCACACATCCGCACCCATGTCGCGTTCGAAATGTTCGCCGAACAGTACGATCGCGCACCCCTTAATGCGCGGGAACTGTCAGGCTGGGTGGCCCGCAACTCGCGCCCGAACACTACTGCTGTCGCTGGTTTCGACATCACTTTTAGTCCGGTCAAGAGTGTCTCGGTGTTATGGGCGGTGGCACCGAGGGCGGTGTCGGAGAAGATCGAGGCCGCTCACCACGCCGCCGTCAACGACGCATTGGGGTGGCTCGAGCAGAACGGAATCTTCACCCGACTCGGCCGCAACGGGATCCGCCGGGCCGACGTCGAAGGCCTCGTCGCGGCCGTCTTCACTCATCGTGATAGCCGAGCCGGTGATCCTGACCTGCACACCCATGTCCTGATGGCCAATCGTGTGCGCACGCTCGACGGGAAATGGCGCACCCTCGCCGGCACCGCGATCTACCAAACACTGGTCACAGTCTCGGAGATCTACAACACCAGACTCGAACACCACCTCGAGGATCTCGTCGGTGTCGAGTTCGCCGAACGACCCGGGCAGGATCCCTCGAAGCGTCCGATCCGTGAAATCGTCGGTATCCCACTGCGGTTGATCACCGCCTGGTCACGTCGCGACACCGCGATCACCGCCCGCCTCGAACAACTCGCCGCCGAGTTCCAACAGCAGCTCGGGCGCGAACCGATCCCGGGTGAAATGTATGACCTGGCCGAGCGTGCCACCCTCGAAACCCGCCCCTTCAAGCACGCACTGCGGTCCCTGGCCGAGCAGCGCAGCACTTGGCGGGCCGAGGCCGCGGCGCTGCTCGGTGGCCGGGAAACGTTGGCGCGGATGGTCACCTCAACACTGAACCCGATCCGAACTTCGCGCCCTGCGGTTACGACACAGTGGATTGCCCGCGCCGCCGAGCACGTCATCGAGGTCGTCTCGCAGCACCGATCAACGTGGCAACGCCACAACCTGCGCGCCGAAATCGAGCGGCAAATACGCGGACGAATCAGCGGCGAGCAGTGGAAGCAGGTCGCCGAAGCTGTTCTCACCGAGGCAGTTTCCCCGACACTCTCGATTGCGCTCGATGATCCTGACCTCGCCGATGAACCCGAGTTGCGAACTGTCCCGGTGTTGTTGCGTCGTCGCGATGGGAGCAGTGTGTACACCTTCTCTGGTGCGCAGTTGTATACGTCGGCGCAAACCCTGTCGGTCGAACACCAGTTGATCGAGTTGTCGGTGCAGCCCGGCGGACGCCAACTCCCACCGGATCTCGTCGCGGCGGCGGTGCGCAGTCATAACGCCCGGAATCCGGATCGCCCGCTCAACGCTGGGCAGATCAGCGTGATCGAGGGTTTCGCTGCTTCGAGTCTGCGGGTGCGAACGACGAATGCGCCCGCGGGGTCGGGGAAGACCACTGCGATGCGGGTGCTCGCCGACGCGTGGCATGCCAGCGGCGGCCAAGTTCTCGGCCTGGCACCGACCGCGTCGGCCGCCGCGGTGTTGTGTGCGTCGATTGGCGCGCGGGTGGAGACCGTCGACAAGGTCCTCGACGTTCTCACCAAGCACACCCCCAGCCGCGACAACCTTGCCCTGGACCGGGAACAGCCGCCATCGTTGCCGCAATGGATCCTGCAAATCGACGCCGGTACGTTGGTGATCGTCGATGAACACGTCAAGGTCGGCAACCTCAAACGCCTTCGCCTGCTCCGATTCCTGACCTCGCGGGGCGCGACGGTCCGCTGTATCGGCGACCCCCACCAACTCGGGTCGATCGAAGCCGGCGGCGTCGATCGCGACATGGATATCGCCGCACCCGAACATTCCCTCACCCTGACCCATGTCGTGCGGTTCGCGGCAGGTGCCGAAGCGACAGCGAGTTTGCAACTACGCGACGGTGACCCCGCCGCGCTGGGCTGGTATCTGGACAACGGCCGCATCCACAGTGGGCACCTCGGCGCCACCCACGACGACGCCTTCACCGCATGGCTCACCGACCATCATGCTGGCCGCGACACCATCATGCTCGCCGCCACCAACGACGTCGTGACCGAACTCAACGCGCGCGCCCGCACCGACCGCATCGCCCGCGACGGCGATGAAGTCAGTGCGGAATGTGTACTCACCGACCGAACCGCGGTTTCGGTCGGTGACACAATCCGCACTCGCCGCAACAACCCATCTCTACGCCTGGGCGATCGCGATTGGGTCCGCAACGGCTACGCGTGGACCGTCGCCGCCGTCCACGACGACTGGAGTCTCACCGCCATCCACAGCCGCGCCGACGGCCAAAACGGTCAGACGGTGCGACTTCCTGCCGACTATGTGAGTGCGCACGTGCGTCTGGGTTATGCGACGACGATCGATTCCGCGCAGGGAATTACCGCCGATTCGTGCCATGTCGCGCTCACCGGAGATGAGTCGCGCCAACAGCTTTACGTCGCACTCACCCGAGGAGCGCAGGCGAATCATGCGTATGTGCCGACCGCATTGGACGGCTCCGAAGGCTCGTTCTGGTCCGAACCCGCCATGTATCCACGCACCGCCGTGGAGATTCTGCTGCGCATTCTCGGTCGCGACGGCACTCAGAAGTCGGCGCACACCATGCTTCGCGACGCACTCGACCCGCGCCGCCGTATCGGGCGCGCGCTCGATATCTACCTCGATGCGATCGGGGTCGCTGCCGAAAACGTAGTCGGCCCTGAGGGTCTCGATCGACTCGACGCCACTGCGGAAGCGTTGCGTCCGAACCTCACCGACAGCCCCGCCTACCCCGTTCTACGTCAGCATTTGGCGACGATCGCTCTGTCGGGTCGCGACCCGATCGCAGCCTTGCACACTGCCGCGTGTGCGCGGGAACTCGACACCGCCGATGATGTTGCCGCTGTCCTGGATTGGCGGTTGGATCCCTCCGGCACGCACTCCACCGGTAGCGGGCCGTTGCCGTGGGCGTCCGGGATTCCCCGCGGGCTGCGTACGGAGCTCGATTCCACTCAGCTTTCCGCGCGTGCGCGTATGGTCGCCGACCTCGCCGAGCAGATCCGCACTGATGTGCAGTCCTGGACTCCCGTGTCGGCGCCGCATTGGGCACGCCCGCTGATCGGCTCGGACCCACGCCTGCTCGGCGACCTCGCAGTGTGGCGCAGCTCCATGCACATCGATGACCGCGATCTACGCCCGACTGGGCCGCCTCGCTATACGGTAACTGAACGCGAACACCAAGACCTGCTCGATAACCGCGTCACCCAAGCGCTCGGGAACCTCCATTTCCCCGCCAACAAGTGGTCACCGCTGATCGCACGCCTCGAAGCTCGGGTTCTTGCAGATCCGTTGTGGCCGACCGTGGCGGACAAGATCGAGGTTGCTAACCGGTCGGGAATCAATATCGAACCGCTGTTGATCCACGCAGCAGCGATACGGCCGTTGCCCGACGACATGCCCGCCGCCGCCCTGTGGTCGCGACTGGAACTCGAACCATCCGCTGCCGACACGACCGGCGCTCACCACAACCTGCGCCCCGATTGGGCCCCGGAACTGCATGCGCTATTCCGTGACGACATCGGCGACCGCGTGATCAACGACCCGGCGTGGCCGCGTCTCGTCCCCGCCATCGACCTCGCCACCGGCCCGCAACCCGACGCTCGGACCGACCAGATCGCACAGAACCCGTTGATCGTGCTCACCAACGCCCAACTCCAGCAACACATCGCCGACCTCGAGCTGCGTATCGCCCTGATAGACAACGACGCCATCCTCTACGGCCCCGCTCGCGATCGGCAGAGCCACGACGCCGAATACGACGACGCTGTCCACCGCCACCAGGCTGCCCAGGAAGCCATTCGTACCGCACGCACCGCCGAAACCGAGCTCGGCGACGCCGTCCGTGCAGTCCAAGCCTTAACCACCGAACTCGACACCACCCGCGCCACCCTCGACACCACACCCGCATTCCGCCGAGGCACACGACGCAAACTCCAGGCCCACATCGACGCACTCTGGGCCCAGCAGCGAAACGCCAATCGCTCACAGGAATCGGCGCGCACGACCGCCCGCCAAGCCCAGCGCAACGCTGCCCTCCACGCCGGCGCCACCGACCAGTGGGACCACATTCTGGCCACCCCAACACCTGAATGCGCCGATCAGCCGCCGCCTCAGACCGGCACCGCCGACGCCGATAGCCACGCACGAACCGCCGACTACCAGCAGCAGATCGATGAACTACAGGCCGAACAGCAGCGACGAGCCACACTCTCCGCCACCCAGCAAGCAGACGAACAGCAACTGCATCGACAATCAATCCCTCATGAGGACAGTGCAGTCGAGTTCATCGATGATCTGATCACACATCAGCCGGACACCGACGTAGGTCTGTGATTGGGGCTCATCCCCGCGCATGCGGGTGGCACACTTCCTAAGCAGCGTACTTTCTGTTCAATCCTCCCGTTTTCATTCACTTTTCGGCAGGCTTGGAAGTGACGGCACAGAATCATCCACGAATGCACCACTACTTCACTCACATCGACGGATTCCGGAACCCAGGACGGGCTAGACGGACACCTTACGGATACCGTCCGAGACCCGGTCCAGCTTCCTCGCCCGCCCTGACTAGCCGTTCCAGCCGCGCTGGTTCATGCGCTCGAAGTAGGCGTCGTCGGCGGCTTGGATCTCGTCTTCCGACGGACGCTGATCTTCGGGGGTTTGTTCGCTGTGCAGTCGTTGAAACTGGTCGTGGATCCGCGGATCAGCTTTACTGAGCAGCCGTTCGGCACTGGCTTTCGCATCCGCCCGCGCCTTACGGTGGCAGTTGAGCAACGCGGTGGTGAGCTGGTGGCCAGGCCAACGCATGGCACCAGGAGCGATCCGCAGGTCGGTGATATCGCCATCCGCATCAACCTCGACGAGGACACCGGGCACTTCGCCGCGCCCCCGCACGACAGCAACCTCATCGGCGAGACGCTTACTGCTGCTGCGGATCTCGGCGAGTTCTCGCTGGAGCTGCCGCTCCCATTCCTGGATATCGGTCGTCACCGCGACGTGCTGCTTTCCTCGGCAGGAACCGAATGGATCACATCACCTGGCTCGACCCGAGACGATACCTCGGCGGAGAAGACGAGGGAGAACTTGTCCGGCGCAGGCTGGTGGAAGTCGAGCGCTTCCAGAACTCCCCGGTAGGTCGTTCCGTCCTTCTTTTGCAACTCGACCTCCTGGCCGACCGTGAAATCCCCGACTGCCCGGCCGACCACGAACGGATTCGGTCTGAAACTCACCGGGAAGATATCTTCGACATAGAATTCACTCACGGCTCATTCTCCTTTCTTTCCCGCGAGATACCGTTGCCAGAAGGCCTCATCGGCGGCGTATGCCTCATCTTCTAACGCGCTCGTCACCCCTGTTCCTACTCTGCCTTGCTGGTACTGCTCGATGTGGACACGCTCGTGCACCAGGTTCCGCAGCAGTGTCTGTTCATCGGCGAATGCGCTGGGGGCCAATGCGATATGTCCCGGAGCGGTGCTCGCGCTGGCCTCCATGGAGTCGAAGTAGCGCACATCATCGGCGGAGTTGGCCACGTCCACGCGGATGCCGCGAAGGTCGACACCAGCCCGGCGAGCGTATTCCACGATGGTCTCTTGGGTCATCGGCAGATGGTCTCCGCTTTCGAGAACCTCGCGGTTCGTGCGAGGCCCCATCCGAGAGAACAGTCGTCCCTCCGACAATGCAGCATCGCGTCGTGCGAACGGAGTCATTTTTACCCTGGCCGCGCTGACCCAGTTGCGGACCTTCTCGAACAGCGGTTTGAGTCGTTCAGCAAGGGGTTTCACGACGTCGGTGACGAGCTTCGTTATCTTCGTCCCGAGCTCGCCGACGACCGTCGCGATACGGCGCGCACGGACCGCGATACGTCCGGCCAGAGCTGTGTTGCCAACCCATTCGGACAGCGTCGCGGTGAACGGTGCGAGCGCCGCGAACGCGGCCTCGGCGGCCGCGGTTTCGATGACGAACCCCTTGAGTTCCTCGAGAATCTTGTGGTGCGCCTCGTCGAGGTGGTTGGCGTACTCGCCGCAGGCGTCGCCGAGTGTTTGACATGCATCGGCCAACGCGTTGAAGTCTGTTTGTCGGGTCTGGCACGTGCTGACGGCGATCTCGATCTCGGGTGACTGCTGATTGGTGAGCAGACCGACGGCCTGCGGGGCCTCACCGGCGACAGTGCGGTAGTCGGCAGCGGCGGTGTGCCATGCGGTCTTGGCGGCGTTCAATTGATCCTGGTGACCGTTGGGCCAGGCGAACCCGACCGTGTCCTTGATGAACGACCATCCGAATGGTTCGGGGATTCCGTCCCCGGCCGCCGAGGGCGCGCTTTCTGGGAGGCACGGATCCATCGAGAGCTGCGGCGTGGGCGGTGGTGTTTGATCGGCCACGTTGGCGCCGGTATTGGCGACCTGGTGGTTGTAGGCTCCGGCAACGATCATGTTTCTCGTCTGGCCGCACGCGGTCGCCAGTTTGGATGAGGTCGATACCGCAAGCTGGGCGGCCTCGTCGTAGCCCGCTGCCCATTGGGTGCCGACGCTATCGCTGCCAGCCATGCCCGCGTACGTCGTTAGCACCGCAACCAGCGCGGAGTGGGTGGTCATACTGTCAGTGGACATCTGACCGAAGACCTCGCCGGCGGAGGCGTATTCCTCGCCTCGATGAACAATGAGCGGGACAGTCGGTGTCACTGCGGCCACATCCCCACGTTCGTTTCGACCGCAGTTGTGTAACTCGCGTGCGCTCGGCGGGCAACTTCACGCAACTCGTCGAGGTTCTCCCGCATCTCTGCGGCACCCGCCATCCAACTATCGTGCGCGGCACGCTGAGCCTGGGCTGCCTTGCTCGACCAGGCTTGGTGCAGGTCAGAAATATGCCGGTCGACTTCACCCAACCAGCCCTCAACCGTGCGCCCGAACTTGTCCATCGTATCGATCGCGGCGTCGAGTTGCTCGAGATCTACGCGGTATTGGTCATCGCCGGTCACGGCAGGTCCAATCGTTGCAGTCCGGTGATCGCGTCTCGATTCGTCGTGTCCCGCGTCTCGTACTGGTTGGCAGCTTCAGCGAGGTTGGCGGAGGATTCCTCCAATGCGGCTATGACCGTATCGGCACCGTGCTTCCACTCGAGCCACGACTCGTCGTATGCGCTGGCGGCTTTTCCCCGCCAACCATCGGCGAGGAGCTCTTTGCCGATGGTGTCGTCGAGCTTCTTCAACTCGTCTCGGATCGACTGAGCTTTGTCGGCGACGAATCTCGAGGCTTCGCGCAGTCGGTCGACTTCGACGTGGAGATCGTCGGACACCCCGCCTCCCCTCGTTATACAGATCGCCTACGAACTATACGACGCACCCGACCGCTGTCCGGTTCCGTCAGGATCGTGCGGGCTCACCAGCCAGCCGCGCGCGCACAACGAGGAACGAGCCAGGTTTAGGCTCGTGTGATGGCTGATGCGCTCATCCTGGGTGGAACCGGCGTGATCGGACGTGCGATCGCGGCGCATTTGGCGGCGGCGAACTGGCGGGTCAAGGTTGCTGGACGCAACCCCGACAACATGCCTGCCGAACTCCGCACGGCTGGAGTTGATTTCATCGCAGCAGACCGCGCCGATGCAGCTCGCTTGCGCGCCACCATCGGCGACGGGGTAGATCTGCTGGTCGACTGCGTCTGCTACACCGCGACGACCGCGCACTCACTGGTGGAGTTGGCCGCCGACGCCGGGTCCACAGTCCTGATGTCGAGCAAGGCGGTATACATCGACGCCGCAGGCAATCACGCGAACTCGCAGGTCGAGCCGCGATTCGATGGACCGATCAACGAGTCTGCGCCCACCCTGACGGCGAACGATATCGACCATCGGTCCCACGCCGGCTACGGGCCGAACAAGGTTGCCGCCGAGCAGATCTCGCTCGACAGCGGACTACCGATCAGCATCTTGCGACCATCGAGGGTCCACGGGATCGGCGGCAGCCGCCCACGCGAATGGGTCTTCATCAAACGCATCTTGGACCGGCGCACCACCGTGCTACTCGCCCGACGCGGCACCGGGGTCGTCCACACCACCGCAGCGGCCAACATCGCCGCCCTGGTCGAAACCGTCGCCCACACACCAGGTGCACGCATCCTCAACATCGCCGATCCCGATTCCCCCAGCGCACTCGACATTTCCCGCACCATCGCCAACCACCTCGATCATCAGTGGAACGAGGTACTCCTCGACGATCAAACCGACGACCGGCTCGGCGTGACACCCTGGGACTCAGCTCACCCCGTTGTACTCGACACCTCCGCAGCGGCCGCGCTCGGTTACCGGCCGACCGGTGACTACGCAACAACGGTTGCCGCACAGATCGACTGGCTCCTCGACGCAGCCAAAGCCTGCGACAGATCGCGGATCCTTCCAGCGGCCGACGATCCGTACTTCGGCCACTTCTTCGACTACACGACCGAAGACCGCTTCCTGGCCCGCGTCTGCTAGTAGTACTTTGTTAGGTTGGAAAGGTGTGGTGGCAGAGTGGGCAGGTGCCGATCCAAATAGCCAGTGCGCGTTGGATTTCGCGGACGATGCCGTAGAGGGTCAGTCCTGCCCATCGGCTTTCGGGTCGGATAACCGCAGCGTGGTGAGGAATAGGCGGGCGGCGGTGACGAGGGTGGCGTGGTGGTGCGAGCCAGGACCGGCCCTCGAAGTGGTCCAGGCCGAGCGCGACTTTGAGTTCGCAGTAATCGTGCTCGATGCGCCGGCGCACTTTCGCGAGGCGGACCAGGTCTTCGATGGCTGTTTCGGCGGGCATGGTGGACAACCAGTAGTCGGTGGGTTCGGTTGCCCCGGTGGGCCATTGGGCCAGCAGCCATTCCTGTTCGATGGTGCCGTCGGCGGCGTGGGGCACGCTGTGCCCGGCCGAGCGCACGCGTAGTGCGATGAAACGCGAACTCATGGCGGCGTCGGGTTGTTCGGTGTGGCTTTGGTTCCCTGCCGCCACGACACTTCCCGGGTCGCGTCGGCTCCAGCGGCGAGCGCGAGGTCTTTGCAGCCCAATTTCGGTACTCGATACCGGGCGGTGAAGGGTCGGCCGACCCCGACGCGTTCGGGGGTCTCGGGCAGGGCGTCGGCGGGGTAGACGCTGGTGGCGGCCTTGACTGCCACCACGTAGGGCAGTGCGCGGGCGGTGAGACAGAACACGCCGGGTAGCAAAAAAGTCACGCAGAACGCATTCGCACCCGAACAACCCCAATCCTTACGAGTAAGGACAGAAGCCGTGCTAACAGTGGGAGGATCTTCGCTAGTTGCCTTCTAGGGCAAGAAGCTTCGAAGTCGACGGATGTCGGCGTCGCGAACCTACCCACCACTGCCATAGGGGAGCCTTGAGGAAAATCGTCATCACTGCCTTCGTCGGTGCCTCGCTGCTCATGGGCGGAGTTCAGGGCACAGTCGCCGCCGCCGACCCAGAACCACACGTGATCGAATGCCTCGAGGGAACACCAGGACCCGCTAGATGGAGCGACGGCACCGTCCGGTATTCCCAATGGTGCTTCGATACGCACGGCGGCAGCCAGTACCTCGATGAAGAATCGAGATCAGGACTCGGCGGACAACCGGGCGCCCGCGGGTACACCTGCTACGACGACGGCAGCTGTTATTGGTCCGACGGCTCACCTGTGCCGGGATACCAACGGTGCGGGCTCGCCTGCGGCGAGCCGCCCACCTCCGGTGATATCCAGGGAGTGTGGGCAGAGTGCGTCGCGGTGAAGACAGAGGCAGAGTGTCGTGCGGAACCGCGTTCCAGGTAACCAGTACCTCCCGATGGATTCAACTGCTAGCGTGCATGAACTACAGCAGGTATACCGGCCAACGTTCTGGTCCAACGCCGGACTCGTCCAGGACGCACGCCGCGACCACGAGAGCTGGCCGACGGGATCGGACGATCCCGGCAGTTCCTGCGATGGCTCACCGACACCGCCAGCCCCGCTGTCCAACTGACGTATCAAACGAACCCATCGTTGGCTGCTCTCGGTGCTCATACCTCGGATTATGGGGCGCACGATGCATGGAGACCTACTCGGACCGGCGCACGAGGAACGAACGTTCGTCGAGCTTCTTGCGCCGCAGCCAGCCAGTTACCTCGGCGTTGCACTTGCTGGCCTTACACGCCCCGCACGCGGGCACGACGTTGCTTCGTCTGCGGACGATGGGCCAACAGGATTAGTCAAGAGGTCCGCGATAGTGACTGCTTCGGGCAGGGTCCAAGTCGCCGCTTCGTCAGCGAGCAGCTTCTCCCACGACGGTGCTCCGGCTTCTGCACGGGCCGCGGCATCGGAGCGGACTTTCAGCGCGAGCATGCCGATCCGCATGAGAACAGGAATGTTGAGATGTCGAGCGGCGACTACGGTTTCACCAGCAATCGCCGCTGCGGTGGTCTTCGACACGCTGATCGCTCCGGCTGCGGCATGCGCGGCGAGCAGCATCTCTGTGTGTTTAGCCGATGCGGAAGTCGCCAGCCGTGCAGTGTCAGTGGAACGGTATGCGCCGAGGTGCGTGTGAGTTCGGATGACGACCTCGGTCGCGAGCATCCCTAGACCCGGGGTCAACATTCCGGAGCGAAGATTCAACCCGTCGCCGGAGTTCGTTCCGGCGTAAGCGTCATTGGCAAACTTCCGCAAGTCAGGGTTCGACATCTCGCCGAGAAGTGTCCAACCCGGCAGAGGCAAGTTCATCGGGGTGACAAAATCTGCCGCCCAGTGTTTCAACAGAAGCGCGACTGCGAGGTGGCGCTCGGGCGCTTGCGCGAACGGTAGACCGGAGCGAGTTGTCGCAACCTTTTCGACCATTCGCTGTCCGTCTTCCCACCACGTGCCTTCGAAGGTTCCTGTGCGGATCTGATTGAGGGCGGCGAAGAACCGGCCGATATCGTGGCCGGCCGACCGAACGCGATGTGCCGGACCGCCGAATTTCGGGCCGGTGTAATCGATGGGGAGTCGGGCGGTCTCCCTCTCCCACCGGCGCAGCAGGTCGGTCTTTTTCAACAAGGACAGACCGCTGAGCACAGCAGCGTCTACCTGGCTGTCGTAGAGGTTTCCGAGTGCGCCGATGAGCCCGGAGACACCCACGACGACCAGGTCGCCACGTTCCCACGGAACCCTTTGGGCCGCCCGCCACCCATCGAGTTGCCGCAGCGCGATCGGGTCGAGGATGTCGGCAATGTCGGCCTCGCCCCATCCCCCGACTTCGCGACGCTGCTGATGGTGGTCCGTAAGGTCGGAATAGGTGAGGCCAGTCGAGGTGCTCACGATGCGCTGTATCGCCGCGTGGTCGATCGGCTTGTCCGAAAGCGCTGATGCGGCAATCATTTCGATGTCTTCGAGGTCGCGCGTGAGTGCGTCCAAGTTGCCGACGTAGTCGTCATCGATCGGCGAGACCCGGTCGCTGGAGTTACCGTCAGTGGCGCTCACGCTGCTTCCTCGAGGTCGTCAGCGAGGACAGCGACCCCTTGGGCAAGGGTCTCAACGGTCTTCTTCTCACTCTCGACTTCCTCGAGTTCGGCTAGCAAGGCCTGAAGTTCATCATTCTCGGGTCCTGTGACACGCTCCTTGAGCCGGTCGGCGACGCTCCGTAAGCGAGCGACGCGATCTTCGGCCGCCTGGCGTTGATCCCGCTCCGCGTTCAACTCTGCCTGCTTTGTCTCGAGTTGCGCACGAAGGATTTCGATTCGCTCAGCGAGAGTCACGACGGCCTTGCCCAGGTTTGTCACGCGCTCGCGGAGACTGACAATGACGGCCTTTGCTGCCTCTTCGTTGCCGTCGACATCGCGCAGCACGAGCTGAGTCACGACGTGGAGTCGGATGGCGTCGGCTGCGATGCGAGCTGCCGTGAACCCGGCAGCCTTACCCGCAAGCGTGACCGCCCCCGCTCCTGCGGCGCCGCTGAAGCCGGTGATGAGCGCGGCACCGCCGGCCATGCCGAGACCGCCGGCAGCGATGGAACCGCCGCCGATCGCGGCCAAGCCCGCGGAAGTGGCCACCGCGCCCGAATAACCGAGAACTAGGGCTCCGTACGCTCCAGCGATTGCTGGTGCGGCGAGGCCGCCGGTCAGGACGCCGAGTCCGAGGCCCGCACCGGCGAGGAGTGCGTATTTGGTCCAGTTGCTTGCCTTCGAGAGCTTCTTGATCGCGTCCTTGTATGCGGTTTCCACAGCAGGGAGGTCTTCAGGATGGAGTTGATCCATCGACCGATGGGCGGCGGCGAGAGCTTCGGCGCGGACGGTCTTGTCCCATTTGCCCTCCACCCACGGCTCGAACCCATACAGGTCGATCAGCAAAAGCAGGGCCCGTGACCGTCTCGCCACAGCCGAGGAGATCTGTGGCCCCGCGGATTCGAGCGCCTCGAGATTCGGAGACTCACCATCCGCAGCGATCTGTTGAACGACTTCTGCAACAGCGGGCGACCAGTCGTCCTGATTGCGCGCCACGATGGCCGCAACCGCGTTGTCGCGAAAGGAGTTACGGATTTCGCGCTTGGACGGAAGGTGCTTGCCCTTCGACGCGGCGATGTCGCGCTGCATCATCTGGTACTGCCACGCCGTGAGGATGAAGTCCTCATCGGGAGAGAGCTCGAGCTTCTTCTGCACCTGCACCGCGTCCATCCGCGTGACACTAGCGACACGGCCCGACAAGCACTGGCGTATCCGAACGAACGCAGGACGAGACACGGGCGAGGATACTCGTGGGGTCGCGGAAAGAACTGGTGCCTACCTCACGCATCACTCCGGCTAGGAGTCCGCCAAGTCATACCCTCATGGACGCCACCGGTTCCTACCACTCGGCTTCATGAGAGGCCGGAGGCCGTCGGCGGAATGTGAAGGCGCTGGAGAGCATTGCGCGAGCAATAGGCCGGGCGTAGTCGTGTATTGGCCCTATTCTGGGTCGGGAAGCCGACACCGCGACACGACGCTGTTCGGCAAGAAGCTCCGCACGGCCGTCAACAGGTGCCGGATAGATCCGCGACCGTTAGCCGATATACCAACACCCCCAGCCTGCCAATCCAGAATTCTTCGTCGGCAAGTAGTCCCGCCGCGATCTCGGCGCGATTGAACTGAGGAGGTGTCACATCGGTCGTGTCCAGGTTCTCGACGAGCGCCAAAGCCGCTCGTCGGTGGCGAACACCGCTTGCCATCAGTGTTCTTGAGTTACACCTACGCCTAGGCAGTGGGCAGCCGACGTATGGATCCTCTCACCCAGCCGCCTGGATCAGAGCCGGGTCGAGCACCGGTCCTACCACCAGTCCTTAGTAGCCGACGTTCGGATCTCACCCGATAGGCGATAGCCGCGTTGCGGCTATGTCGAGGTCGAGCCTGGGGCAGCGGATAAGCTGTCGGCGACTTCGAGGTATTCCACCATGCCTGAATCTGCAGGCCTTACGTGGCGTTACTGCGGGCGGTCCGGCCAGTACCGCTTCGATTGGAAGTACTGCGTCGCTTCGGGTGCGGCGTTGTAGTCCAGCAAGTTCCCTACCTTTTTGGCCAACGTTCGACGCACTTCGTCAGGGGTTGCGAAGAAGAACTCCCGCCGGAGGTTCGCATGGTTGAGTCGACGCGACCCGAACTCCTTGTGTAGCTCGTTCTCCAGAGTGACGGCATCGTCGGAGAAGTAGACGGCGTGTACATCGAACGGGAACGGCACAGAGGCGCCACCGAGCTCCCGGACCCTGTCGAGTGGTTCGAGTCGACGCGTAAGCCCGATCTTGACAACGTTCGGGCCGAAAGCACCGATGTTAGAGATGACATAGACGTAACCGGCACGAATGTTCGCCGAACGAAAGTCGTTCTGCGCGATTGCCTCTCCGATTCTGCTCAGTTGTCCTTCGATCTCGCGGGTGTCTTGTCCAGCGGCGGTGAGTCGTTGCAGTACGGCCCGATAGTGTGCCTGTTCCTTCTCGAGGCGCTCTCGCTCAGCGGCAAGTTCCTGTTCAACCTTGCGTTCCTCTCGCAGCCGCTCTCGTTCCTCACGAGCCGCTTCTCGTTCGTCCTGCACCTTCATCATGTAGTCAGCAGTGAGCTCGAGCTCCTGGATTCTCAGAGCGTGGTAGTCCGGTGATACCTGCATCTGCATCGAGGCACCCAGCTTCTCAATATCCTTGGCGGCCTTGTCAAGTCGCCGCTTCGCGGTATCCAGGTTGCCAGCACGGATGGTGCGGACGCAGTTCTCGGCTTCCGAGTTATAGGCCCGTAACATGAGCTTGGACAGGTCAGCCGTCAAGCGGCGTCCTTCAGCAAGGGAGTTGTTGAAGCTGAACTTCTTCGCAACAACGATGGCCTCGCTCGTTCTGACAGCATCGCGCACGGCGACCCGCAGCTCCGCTAAAGCTTCCTTGTAGCTGTCGGCGTTCTCAAGAGGGTGGTGGTATTCGTAGATTCCCACTTCCTGGAGGACCAAGGCGTCCTCCACTGTGATGAGCCGAGGATCTCTCAGCGGGCCCGCTAAGTCGGGCGTAGCAGGCCGAGCTTCGAGCTTGTCGCTCAGTTCTCGGACTCGATCCTGCAGATTGGCGGATTCTCGCTCCTTCACAACGAGCATTTTCCGCAATCCGACGATGACTTCCTGTGGGTCGCTCATCCGCGGACTCCGTGATTCACTAAGGGCACCAACCCATATGGATTCTTCGACACAGCTGCGGCCAAGTGGGCCAACGTCGCTGCCGGTTCTACACGGGACAGCTCGATTTCCAGGAAATCAGTACGATCGGTTGCCAGCCGGACAAGGTCTATCCGAGTGTCATGTCCGGTCGCACTGTCAGCAGCATCGACTGCCACAGTGAGTGCAACACTGTCGATAATCCCTTCACGATCGGCTTCGAACACTTCGTGCGCTGTGCGCAACGCGGTCTGGGCGATCGCGGACGCATAGCGTCGCTTGACTTCGGATGCTGTGAAGTCGCTCGAGGTGATCTCGTCACTGGTCTTGTTGTAGCGCAACGCCTTCGTTGTCGGGAACGTGTCGGGATGCGGGGCCAGAACCGTAATGTGGAGTTCGCGATCGTTGGAGTTGAATGTGTGCTCGTAGGACACTTCGAACGCTTCGGGGTAAACCGAGTTTGCCAGCACAATCCCCACGTATTCGTCCATCGCGGCGGGCTCATGCTGCCGCAATCCGGAGATAAGCCTGTCCAGGCCAGCATTCGCAGCTGCCACTTCTTGACGACGCTCAGCGGTCTTCTGTTCGAGCCGACGTCGCGCATCCATCAACTCCAGGGCGCGCGTTCGCTCTTGCTCGCGCCAACCGGCGCGAAGCCCAGCGTTCACACCGCATGTATGAGCAACGCCTTGCTCCCACTGGTGCACAACGCTGACGTACTCCCGCTGCGCCGCTTCCATCTGTGCGGCGTGTTTGCGGTTTCCACCCAGCGCACCGCTAAGACCTGTCGGTGGCGCAGGCGCCACAAAGACCGGGCGAGCGGGGGAAGCATAGAACTGGGGAGGCGGAGTCGGCGCGAGAAGCTCAGGACGATCGAACGGGAAGTCCTCGACCGACATGCGTAGTGACTCGAGATCGACCCAATCATCAATGTCCAGAGTTGCCTTGAGGAGGTTGTCGATCTCGTCATACCCCATGGCTAATTGCGCGTTCCGCTCCGCAACCTCGGCCTCACGAACGGCCAGGTGGGCTGCCTTGGCCGCTCTTTCCGCTGCGGCACGTTCGGAGGCCGAGGCACGCGCAGCAGCCGCGGCAAACTGTTGCTGTTCCCGCGTAAACCGCTGCGCCTCACGGACCGCCAGATTGTGCGCTCGCGCTGTCGCTCGCTGCTGCTGCGCCTGCCGCTGCTGCGCCAGCCGCTGCTGATGCTGTAGTTCAGCAAAGAATCCCCTGCGACGCGCCACCCGAGTCCCACCCTCTTCCTGTCACTTCGACAAGATCGCTGGATAACAACCGCTTGCACCTTCCAGCTAGGTCGTGACGGCGCCGATTCCGTTACATCCGCAGATGCAAGGAATCGCCCGACAGGGGCACGCTCCAACGATCGCCGAGACTTTTGCGCCACACCAATCAGCGGTATTCGCCAGCGGCTGCCGTCGCAGAGCCCACGTTCAACCCCTGGTCCGCCAAACGCTCGGCCAACCTGACGAACGGGACTGCTGCACGACCAGGTGACAGGTTCGATCACGCGGCCTGACTGGCCGGTGGGGTCATGATCGTCTCGTATTCGATTGGCGTCAAACGACCGAGAGCGGTCTGCCGTCGGCGGCGGTGGTAGG